>CAMCOB010000021.1 GCA_945876305.1 Bifidobacterium breve | reverse complement strand
GAGCGGCAGGCCATGGGTGACGCAGGCCGCGCCTTCGCCGCCGGGTGGACATGGGATACCTGCGTACACCGGTGGCGCGAGGTAATTGACCTCGCCACACGCCCAGTCGCTTAGGAGCCCGCCGCCTCGCGCAGCATCTGCTGGTAGCCGCTCAGCACCTGGCGATCGGTATCTCCCACGATGGGATCCCCCTTCAGGGTGTCGCCGCACCTCGCCCTGATCACATCCACAAGCAGCCCCGACACCATCCACTCAAACCCTGGTGCCACGTCGGCCCGCACCCGCACCCAGAACAGGCCATCTCCCATGTCGTCGGTACGCGTGATGACCGGACGAGACCCAAACCGCACCCCTCCCGGCCCCACAAGATCGGCGGCATCGGCCACAGCGCGCACTACCGGGGCGACGTCGGTGACCAGCAGGCCCACCTCGAGGTCCCGGTCGGTCTGCGAGAACCGATGCGCGGCCTTCACCTGACTGTTGGGAACGTAGATCACATCGCCGTTCAGCCCCCGCAGGGTGGTTACCCGCAGGCTCGCGCGCTCCACGATGCCGATGGGGATTGTGGAGTCGACCTCAATGAGGTCGCCCACCGCGTACTGGCTCTCAAACAGGATGAAGAAGCCGGCCACCACATCGGCCAGCAGGCGTTGCACGGCGAAGCCCAGCACCAGGATGACGAACGCCGACCCGCTGAGCGCCGCCACGCTGCTGGCACCGAACACCGTGGCAATGATCGCGATGACCGCCGCCAGCACCACCACGTACGAGATACCCGCGGCCAGTGCCGACACCGCCGTGCCCCGCTGACGCGCCGCCACGGTCTCGCCACCACGCAGCACCCGGGTTACCGAGCGCCGCTCCGTCTTCCGCACGATCCACAGGCAGATGACCGCAACCAGCACGATGACGCCGACCCACACAAGCGTCTCGGCCCAGCCGCTCAGCAACGGCACATCGACCGCCGCCGCCGCCGCGCTCACAGTTAGAGGATGGGGAGGTATCGCTCTGTCTCGAACGGCGTGATCTGCACCCGGTACTCATCCCACTCCGCGCGCTTGATCTCCACAAAGCGGTCGTGCGTGTGCTCACCGAAGGCCCGCAGCAACAGCTCGCTGGAGGCGCCGATCTCGATGGCCTCGCCAAGGGTCTCGGGCAGGGCCTCAATACCGGCGCGCGCGCGATCCTCCGGCCCCAGCTCGTACAGGTTGGTGTCCATCGGCGGTGGCAGCTCGTAGCCCTTCTCAATGCCGTCAAGCCCTGCGTGCAGCAGCGCGGCGAAGGTGAGGTACGGGTTGCAGGCCGGGTCGGGGCACCGAAGCTCGGCGCGGGTGGACTGCTCCTTGCCCGGGCGCCCGGCCGGCACCCGGATGAGCGCGCTCCGATTGCGCCGGCTCCACGCGATGTACACCGGCGCCTCGTACCCCGGAACCAGTCGCTTGTACGAGTTGACCCACTGCGCGAACACGCACGACAGCTCGCGTGCATGGCGCAGTTGCCCGGCGATAAACGCCTTGCCCACGGCGCTCAGCAGGTACTCGTCATCGGGGTCATAAAAGGCATTCTCGCCACCGCGGAACAGGCTCTGGTGGGTGTGCATTCCCGAGCCGTTCTCACCCATGAGGGGCTTGGGCATAAAGGTGGCGTAGATGCCATTTCTGTGCGCCACCTCCTTCACCACTGTGCGGTACGTCATCACGTTGTCGGCCATGCGCAGGGCATCATCAAATCGCATGTCGATCTCGTGCTGCGACGGCCCCACCTCGTGGTGGGAGTACTCCACGGCGATACCCATGGCCTCGAGCGACAGCACGGTTTCGCGTCGCAGGTCGCTTGCTGCATCGAGGGCGGTCAGATCGAAATACCCACCGCGGTCGAGGGGCTCGGGGTTGTCGGACGCCTTGAAGTAGAAGTACTCAAGCTCCGGGCCGAGGAAGTAATGGTCAAAGCCCATGGTCTTCGCCCGGTCAAGCGCGCGGCGCAGGATCTGGCGGGGGTCGCCCTCGTACGGCTGGCCATCCGGCACGCGGATGTCGCAGAACATGCGCGCAACGCCCTGCACCTCGGGGCGGTAGGGCAGCACGGTGAATGTTGATGGGTCGGGCATGGCGATCATGTCCGATTCCTCCACCGCGTTAAACCCGGTGATGGACGAGCCATCAAAGCTCATGCCCTGGTCCATGGCATCGGCCAGCCCTTCGCGCGTAATGGCGAAGCTCTTCAGCTGCCCGAGGATGTCCGTAAACCACAGGCGGATGAACTTGATGTCGCGCTCCTCAACAAGCGCGAGGATCTCATCGCGATCCACTTTCGTCCCTTCACGAGGTTTGCCGCAGAATGACGCTAACACGGCGACCGCCCCCTCCCGGCTGCTGCCACTCTGTCTGCCCCTCTGTAAACACGCAGGGCGCCCGAAGGCGCCCTGCGGTCCTGCCGGAGTGGCGGGGTCTGCTACCTCACAAACAGCATCTCCTGGTACTTGGGAAGCGGCCACATGTCGTCGGCCACGATTCCCTCCAGGATGTCGGCGATCTCGCGCACGGCGATCATTGCGGTCAGCACCTTGTCCCGCATGTACACGGCGTGCTTGATGGCGGTGCCGCTGTGCGGGTGGCTGGAGTTCGCCTTCTCAAGCGCCACGATGGCCACGACGAGCGCCTCGGTGGTCGAGGTGATCTCGTCGATCAGCACCTCGATACCCGCGGCCTGGCACAGGGCGATCTGCCTGAGCGCGGCCGGAAGAATGATGGTGCGCGCCATGTTGGCGGTGGTCTCCGCCTCGATGTTCACCTTGGTGATGTACTGCTCCACGTACACGTCGTACCGGGCAGTGATCTCCCGCTTGTCGAGCACCTTGTACTTGCTGAACACCTGCACGGCTGCCGGTGTGACGAACTGCGGCAGGGCATCGGGCGTGGTGCTCAGGTTCAGCAGTCCACGCTTCGCAGCCTCTGCGTGCCAGGCGTCCGAGTAGCCATCGCCGTCAAACACCACGCGGCCATGCTCGCGGTACACCGCGCGCACAACCTCAATGACGGCGGTCTCCAGCTTGGTGCCGCGCTTGCCCAGCTTGCGCTTCAGCTCCGCCGACATGTGGTCAACGCTCTCGGCCACGATCGTGTTCAGCACCGTGTTGGGCAGGCCCAGCTCCTGGTTGGAGCCAAGCGCCCGGAACTCAAACTTGTTGCCGGTGAAGGCAAATGGGCTGGTGCGGTTGCGGTCGCCCGCGTGCAGCGGCATGGACGGCAGCACCGGAGTGCCCAGACCCAGAAACGACCTGGGCGTGGAGCGCATGGTCTTGCTCGATGCGCAGGCCTCCATCACCTTCTGGATCTCGCCGCCGAGGTACACCGAGATGATGGCCGGCGGGGCCTCGTTGGCACCCAGACGGTGGTCCTGACCAGCGGTGGCCACTGTGGCGCGCAGCAGGCCTGCGTACTTGTCCACCGCGCGAATGACGGCAGCGGCGAAGAACAGAAACTGCAGGTTGTCGTGCGGGGTGTCACCGGGGTCCAGCAGGTTGCGGCCGGTGTCGGTGCCCATCGACCAGTTGTTGTGCTTGCCCGAGCCGTTGACGCCCGCGAAGGGCTTCTCGTGCAGCAGACACACCAGGCCGTAGCGGCGGGCCACCTTCTGCAGGGTCTGCATCACCAGGTGTTGGTGATCGGCCCCCACGTTGGAGCTCTCAAAGATGGGAGCAACCTCGTACTGGCCGGGTGCCACCTCGTTGTGGCGAGTCTTGATGGGCACGCCCAGGCGGGCGAGCTCACGCTCGACCTCCATCATGTACGCCAGCACGCGCTCCGGAATGCTGCCGAAGTAGTGGTCGTCAAGCTCGTGACCCTTGGGTGGCTTTGCACCGAACAGCGTACGACCGGTGTTGATGATGTCGGGGCGGTCAAAGTAGTACTGCTCGTCGATCAGGAAGTACTCCTGCTCGGCACCCACGGTGGTAAACACACGCTGGCTCTCGTCGTCACCAAACAGCACGAGGGCCTTCAGCGCCGATGTGGAGAGCGCCTCCATCGAGCGCAGCAGCGGGATCTTGTTATCAAGCGCCTCGCCGGTCCACGACATAAAGGCCGTGGGAATACACAGCGTGGCGCCGTTGGGGTTCTCAAGAAGAAATGCCGGGCTCGTTGGGTCCCATGCGGTGTAGCCACGGGCCTCAAACGTGGCGCGGATGCCGCCGGTGGGGAATGACGACGCGTCGGGCTCGGCCTGGATCAGTTCCTTGCCCGAGAACTCGGCCAGGCTCGTGCCCTCGCCCGTGGGCCCAAAGAACGAATCGTGCTTCTCGGCGGTTGACCCGGTGAGCGGCTGAAACCAGTGCGTGTAATGGGTGGCGCCCTTGGCAAGGGCCCAGTCCTTCATCGCAGCTGCCACGGTGTCGGCGATCGACGGGTCGAGCTCCGCGCCGCGATCGATGGTGGCCTGAAGCTTGCGGTACACGGCCTTGGGCAGGCGGGCGCGCTGTGCGGCTGGCCCAAACACGTTCTCCCCGAAGATGTTGTTCTCGGGCAGCGTCAGGTCAACAATCTCCACGGCGGAGACGGCGTCGGGGAACCACTGCGCAGCTCCGACGTTCTTCTCGCGGGTCGGCATCGGTCGGTCCATCCTCCTGGCCGAACACGGGAGCCCCCGCATTCCGGCATCGAAACGGTACGTGCACGACGCGTGGGAGAGCTCCTCCCCCGGGACCGTCGCGCACGCCGGGCATCCACCCGGCCCCAACAGAATACGGAGATCAGTGGTCCGCGGGGCCATGCGATGGGCCAGAAAGCACCATCGTCCATTTGTGCATGGGGACAAAGGCATGTCGACCCGGGTTGCCGCGGCCTCACAGGTGGGCCATGCTTCACCCGTGAGCACGCGTTCCAGATCATCCCGACGCGCCCCGGCTGCGTCGACGGCTGGCCGCGCCCTTCGCGACATCCTTGCGCTTCCCGCGCTGGAGGGTGCATCAATCACGCCCGAGGGCGGTGCCGACGGAGTCACGATCGGTGCCCTGGTCCTCGACGATCCCGCCGCGCCACAGGCCGAGGCGGGCCTGCTGGTGGCCCCGCGGGGCATCGCAAAGACGGTGCCGGCTGGTGTGGTGGCCGTCATCACGCGGGTTGCCATCTCGGGCGATCCCACAGTGCCGGTCATCGTCATTCCCGCCGACCGTCCGTGGGGGGATGTGCTGTCGGCCATCGCCCAAGCCCTCTCCGGCGAGGAGCGCGAGCGCGAGGCCCGCCGCGTGTTCCGTCAGGCGCTCATCTCGGGCCGTGGGGTGCCGGGCATCGCCGAGGCCGCCTCCCATCTGTTTGCTGCCCCGGTTGCGCTGCTCGACGAATACCTCGACATTCTGGGCGCAGCCGGCATATCGGATGCCCGCGAGGATTCGCTTCACGAGGCCATCGAGGCAGCCCGCGGTCATGGCCCCGCGTCGCTCCTCGGCCCGTTCGTCGAGAGCGGAGTGCAGGGCACACACATCCTGCAACTGGATGGCGACGGCACCATGGCGGGCGTACTGGTGGCGTGGTGCGCCGACAATCCCGGTGCCGATCCGGCGGCGCAGGCGCTCACCGACGCCCTGCTCGTGGAGCGTGTGCGGGAGAACACCCGGGCGGATACCGAGGCACGCCTTCGCGGCGACTTGATCGAGGAACTCCTCGCGGGCGAGGTGGTCAGCCGCGAGTCGCTGGTGCGCCGTGCCCGCCTCCTGGGTGCCGACCTCTCGGAGGGCGCGGTGGCGGTGGTGGGCACGCTGCAGGACCCGCACTCCGACGGCCGGGTCATTACCGATCCACGCCTGGTGCGCCGCTTTATGCAGCAGACCCGGGGCGTGCTCGAACTTCACTGGCCACGTGCGCTTGTCGACTGGCACGAGGGCCTGCTGGTAATCCTGCTGCCTCGCCGTGCCGAGGGCGATGAGGGTGAGGGCCCTGAGGAACTGGCGCATACCCTGGCCAGGCGCCTGCTGGCGGCGACCGGCCCGACCGTGCCCGGACTCACGCTCACCCTTGCGCTGTCGCGCCACCAGACCGACCCGGAGCGCCTCGGCTCCGCAATTGACGAGGCGCAACTGGCGCTCAGCATCGGCGAACGGCTCGGCCGATCCGGTGAGGTGGTCACCTTTGAGGAGACCGGCACCTACAAGTTGCTCTTTCAGGTGTTTGCCGACAAGCCCGAAGAACTCGACGCGTTCTACGACCAGACCATCGCGCCCCTGGTGCGGTACGACGAGCAGTACCAGACCGAACTGGTGGGCACCGTTTCCACCTATCTCGATCTCGACTGCAACCTGGCCGCCACGGCGTCGACGCTGTTTACCCACCGCCACACCATCAGGTACCGGCTCGACCGCATCACCGAACTCGCCGGGCTCGACATCGGCAAGACCGACGACCGCGAGAAGTTGTCGCTGGGTCTCAAGGCCATGCGCCTGCTCGGCCACAAGGTGACCGCGCCCAGCACTGAGAAGCCATCGCGTGGCGGCGGCCGAGGGGCGAAGAAGGCCTAGGCCCGGCGGTACTCACGTGGCGCCGGGTGCCCCCCTGCCGAGGGGTCACAACCTTCATGGGCTTCCGCATTCCACCCGACGGCGGGCGCCGGGTGCCCCCCTGCCGAGGGGTCACAACCTGCCCGAGTTGCGCAACGCGGCTACTGCGCGGTGTACGCCTGCCGCAGCCGGGCAGCCATGGGCCCCGGGGTGCCATGGCCCACCGGAGCACCGTCGATCGTCAACACCGATGTGACGCCCGCCAGGCCATTGCTCAGCAGCACCTCGTCGGCACCGCGCCATTCGGATGCGCCGATGTGGCGCACCTCAACCGGGATTCCCTCAGCGGCCGCGGCCTCAAGCAGCAGGTCGCGGGTCACGCCACCGAGGATTCCCTCAACGGGTGGGGTTACCAGAGTGCCTCCCGTCACGATGAACACATTGGCGGCGTCCGATTCACCCAGGCGACCCTGGGCGTCGATGAGCAGGGCGTGGTCGGCACCGGCGGCCACCGCGCGGCGGTGCGCCAGGCGGTGGTGGGCATACGACAGCGTCTTGTGCTCGTGGATCTCGTTACCGGGCCACCAGGTGCCCGGCAGGGCCACGACGGCCACGCCGGTGTTGGGATCGGCCGGCTCGTAGGGCGTGGCCTCAACCAGCAGGGTGGGGTGGGTGGTCACGGTAATGCGCACGCGGTGGGGGGTGTCGTCCAGTTGCGCCACCACGGCGTCAACGGCCGCGCGGATGTCGGCGCCTGTGGGGATGGGATTGAGCGCGAGCGCGGTGATGGATGCCGACAGGCGCGCGAGGTGGCGGTCGAGCATGGCCACCTGCCCGTTCTCGGCGCGCATGGTCTCAAACAGGCCGTCGCCCCAGCGCACGCCGGGGTCGGTGATGGGCAGCGCCGCGGTGGCAGGGTCGACCAGCGCGCCATCCAGCCACACCACGTGGCTCATGGCGCCTCCGTGCCCAGGGCGTCGAGGAATGGGCGTGCCTTGCGCCACGCCTCGTCGCGCTCGGCGGTTGGGTCGGAGTCCCACACAATGGCCCCGCCCGACCAGTACTGGGCGTGGGGTACGCCCGTGGGCAGCCAGGCGGTGCGGATGGTCACGCTGGCATCGAGCGACCCATCGGTACCTACCGCCACCACGCTGCCGAATGCCGGCCCACGGCCCACGGGCTCGATCTCGCGGATCACCTCAAGGGCGCGCACCTTTGGCGCACCGGTGACCGATCCGGCGGGGAACACCGCCCGCAGCACGTCAGCCGGGCCCACGTCGTCGCGCAGTTCAGCGCGCACGTGGCTCACCATGTGGTCGGCATACGAGGTTCCGAGAGGGCCCATCAAGAGCGGTACGGATACGCCGCCCGGCCGGGCAACACGCCCCAGATCGCTACGCACCAGATCGACGATCATCACGTGCTCTGCCCGGTCCTTCACACTGCGCGTGAGCTCCGCGTGCTTGCCGGGCGCGGCTGTGCCCTTGATGGGCTCACTCCAGGCCACGTGGCCGTCAGACGCCACCATGCGTTCGGGCGATGCCGAGATGACCGTGCCCTCGGGCAGGGTGACGAAGGCCCGGTGGGGCGCATCGCCAGCGGCATCCCACATTGCCCGGGCGAGCGCAAGCGGCCCGTGCACCCATTCCGCGTCGAGCCGCTGCACAAGATTGACCTGATAGACGTCGCCGGCCCGGATGAGATCGCGAGCCCGGTCAACGGCAGCGAGGTAGAGATCGCCCGGAAGTGACGACAACACACTTTTGTCACGGCGACTGACCCCCCCCGGGGACTGACCCCCCCCGGGGACTGACCCCGGTGTCGGGGGCGCGTCGACCGCGCGTCGCAGGGCTTCAAATTGCTCGCCGCGTGTCTCGGCGTGCAGGGTTGCTGTTCCATCGTCGGTGATCACGAATACCGCCGGGTACCGCGCGATTGCTCCTGGTGGTGGTCCTGCTTCATCTGGTGGGGAGCCCGGCAGCAGTTCGACCGTGCCGGCCAGGCGATCGGCCAGCAGGCCCATCCAGCCACCGGCCATGGGGTGCACACCCGTGTGACGACTGGGTCGGCGCAGGGCGTCCCACACCGACGCGCCAGTGGCGACCTCGTCGGGGCAGGCAGCAACGATGGTCTGGCCGAGGTACCGCACGAGCACGGGTCGGTCGAGGTGGGCGAGGGCAGCGAGCAGGATGTCGGCACGGACCCGTCCGGGCACGCGGAGGGTCACCGCGCCTCCCGGCTGTGTGAGAATGGATCGTCCCGCGAAGGCCACTATGGCGCCGTGTTGCCCCATGACCTTCGACGCTACACAACGAGGAGAGCCGTGCGTCATACCATCGCGTTCCAGGCCACAGGGTTCGAGGCCGGCCCCGTCGACGTTCAGATCGATGTGCCCGAGGGCGAAGAGGGTCCCGAGCCCGAGCAGATTCCCTCGGCAATCATCGCCTTCCTTGGCGGACCGTCCGTGCAGGCCACAGCCTTTATCAGCCGTCAGGACGCCGAGAATGTGATGGGTGCGTTCACCCAGGCCGAGTCGATGCGTGGCCAGATGCCGCCTGAGGCCGCATCGTGGGAGCCCGAGCCCACCGTCATGCCCGCCTCCATGCTCTTTGGTGTGAACATCGAGAGCCTCGTGGGCGCCGCCGTCACTCCACCTCACGTGCAGGACGATGGCCAGGTTGTTCCCCACTGGACCGTGGGCCTGCAAGACGCCGACGGCTCGTCCATTCAGGTGGCAGTGAGCGACGCCCTGTCGGTCACCGTCATCCGTGCGCTTGCCGACATCACCAACGGCACGCTTGCGCCGTCCGATGAACTCGACGCCGGCGCCCCCGCAGATGGGGACGCCGACGTTGAAGAGGACACCGAGGTCTAGCGGGAAGCACCGACCGCGCGGTCGCCGGTGGGTGAGAGGCGGCGAACGGCGTCCACCAGGTGGGCGCCGCCGTCCTTCGCCATGTCGTGGCCCGCACCCTCGGCCACCTCGAACGTGGCGGCGCGCAGCCAGATGGCCAACTCGCGCTGATCGTTGGGTGGCACGGCCTTGTCGTTCTCGCCGGCCACGATGGCCACCGGCGCATCCACCTGGGCCAGCGCACCGCGCCAGTCGGGGCGGGTGGCCATGGCCTCGGCGGCGAGTGCCTGACCCTCGTCACGGTTGCGCTCACGCAGGGCGCGGGCGATGAGCATCCAGCGGTCGCGCCCGTCGGGGTCCTCGCCCCGCGGGCCGATACCCGACAGCACCAGGCCGGCAACCAGCCCGGGGTGGCCCAGGGCGAGGGCCAGTGCCGTTGCGCCTCCGAGCCCAATACCCAGCATCACTGCGCCGCCACCTTCGCCCGCGACCAGGCGCGCGACGTCGGATGCAAAGTCGTCAATGCTCCACGGACCCGCCGGTGACGGCGACTCTCCATGGCCGCGCAGCTCGGGAACCATTACGCGGTGGTGCTTCAGCAGCGGCTTGAGGGCCTTACGCAGATCAGCCGACGGTCGCCCGACATCATGCAGCGCCACCACCAGGGGTCCATCCCCATCTGTGGTGAACGACAGGTGAATCGCGGGCGGAAGTGACGGCATATGGCTCCTCGGTCAGGCGAACACGTGGTGATTCGCGACCGGGGATCTTAGGCCAAAGGTATGTGCGCCGTCAAATAATAGTGCGATTTGCAGGTTGTTTACTGCCCGCACCCATGGGCTTTAGGACTGCGCGATGTGTGCCAGCAGCAGGTCGGAGAACTCCTCGGGCTCTTCGAGCGCGGTCAGGTGACCAGCTCCGCCAATGACTGCCAGCGTGGCATCCGGGATGCGTGCGGCCATTTCGGTGTGCACCGACGGCGGGATGATCGCGTCGTGCTCGCCCACGATCACGAGCACCGGCACAGCGATGTGTGGCAGCAGACCATCCGTGTCGTCACGTGTGGCGATGGCCATGGTGGCGTCGGCCATTGCGCCGGCCGGCTGGGCCTCTGCGATCTGTCGAAGCTGGGCGACCACCGCCGGTGCGGGGTCGGGCCGGAGCGCCTTTGGTACGAAGGCGTCGAGGAATGCGGCGCTGCCGTTGGCACGCAGTGATGCCGCCGTGTCGCGGCGCCCGGCCATGCCGTCGGGCGCTTCGCCCGCTGCACGGGTATCGGCCAGTACCAGCGAGCCCACCCGGTCGGGGTGTGCGGCGAGCAATGCCAATGCGGCGTAGCCACCCATCGAGAGCCCAACCACCACCGACCCCGCGGGGATCTGCGCGGCCAGACTGTCCGCCTCTCCAGGCATCGTCCAGTCCGGCTCCAGCTGCCTGCCGCCGAATCCGGGAAGGTTGGGTGTGATCACGTCGTGGCCCGCGGCCCGAAGCACACCAGCCACCGGATCCCAGAACGTGGCGTCCACTGGAAATGGATGAATGAGAACGATCGTCGCCATGCTCAGTTACCTCGTCCGGTTGCCTCAAGGATGATCCCGCTCAGCGGGAACTCCACCGTGTCGCCCTGCATCCACGGTTTCATCGTCGTAGTCAACACCTCCTCAAGTGCCTCGGCCTCAGACGGGTCACCCAGACCGAGTGCGGTGGAATACACCTCAGCGATATCTGACAGCGAGTCGAACAGCACATCGATGGTGTGCACCGACACCCGTACGTCGGCCAGGCCCACGTCGTCGGCATGCTCGGCGAGATCGTCGAGGTCGCCCATGGTGAATGCCCGGCGCAGCGGTTTTGACCCGCTGAGCCCAGCCACCGACTCAAGGGCCTCTGCGATGCAGTACATGCCCGGCGAATCCTCCAGGTAGCCCCAGGTGGAGATGACCATGGGCCCACCCCGGCGGGTTACCCGGGCCATCTCGGCCAGTGCCTCACCGGGCTCGGTAATGAACATGAGCCCGAAGCTCGATGCCAGGGCGTCGGCCGCGCCATCGTCCAGCGGCAGCGCACACAGATCGCCCTCGATCCACTCCGCCTCGGGGGTGCGCTCGATCGCGCGCTCCAGCATCCATGGCGAAAGATCAACGCCGATTACGTGCATCCACCCCGCATCGATGAGGTGCTGCGCCAGCACACCCGTGCCGCATGCAACGTCCAGCACGGTGCCCGATGCCTCGCCCAGGCGCGCCGTTACCTCTGATGCCCAGGGGTCAAACAGGGCGGGCACCAGGATTTCGTCGTACGTGCCGGCGACCCCCTCCACAAACATGCCGTAGTCGTGGTCGTCGTCGTCCTGGCGGTCATCGTCATCATCGTCGCTCATGGCCTGGTGTCCTCCAGTGCCGCGCGGGCACGGATATCGAGCGGATTGAGTTGCAGCACGTGGCGCCAGGCATTGCGCCCCGCCGCCGAGTCGCCAAGCGCCAGCGCCAGAATGGTCCACGCGCTGGGATTGTCGGGCTGAACCACCGTTGCCTGGCGCGCGGCATCGCGAAGCGCCACCGGGTCACCCCGCAACGCGGCGGCACGGGCCTTCAGGAGCCACGGCTGGATGGAGAATGGGTTGAGCCATGACGCCTCCGATGCCTTGGAATCGGCCAGCGCCGGCTGCCCGGCGGCCACGGCGGCGTTGCCCGCCGCAACGTCCTGCTGGCTCCACCACGGCATAAGCGCGCTGATGATGAGCACTGGCACCACTATCCACCCGGCAACGACCGCGCCCCGTGGCAGCGAACGCCCGGGGGCGGCTGGCCCCGGCGCCCCGGCCGCAATCAGTACTCCGCCGGCAGCCATTGCGGCAGTGGTGAGGGCGGGCACCGTCCATGTCCAGTCGAGCTGGCATTGCAGGAGGAAGGCGGCCACGATGGCCAGGGGCAGCGCGATGGTGGCGGGCGCACCACGGGTGCGGGCGCGCACCACCGCCCACGCGATGCCAGCCACCAGACACCCCAGCAGTGCCAGCCCGATCACACCCAGCCCCGACAGCACCTCAAGCACCAGCTGGTGCGGCTGGCGCACGTTCAGGCGGTCCTCGGCGCTGGTGCGCTCGCGCAGGTGCACCAGCGCAAACGAACCTGCGCCCTCGCCAATGAGCGGCGCCTGTTCTACCGACCGCGCCGCTTCCGTCCACCAGTCGATTCGCTGGTTGGTGTCGAGGCTGCCGAGGCGCCCGGGGGTATTGGCCAACCCGCCCGAGGTTCCCGCCACCTCGCTCGCGCGCGTGGAGATCCAGTTACCCACTGTGTCGGGGTTGGCTGCGGAGTACCCCACCACGCCGAGCACTCCCACAGCGGCGATCGCCAGCGCGGCGATGCCGGCGCGCCTGCGGTTGAGCCTGCCCCCGCCCAGTACCCGGGCCGCCAGCCACGCGATGCCCACAGCGATGGCTGCTCCGAGCACGATCCTCCACAGCAGTCCAAACCCCGCCCCGCTGCGGTCGGCGGCAATCAGGGCGTCGTCGGTGAGCGCATCGGTGGTGAGTCCGTACACCACGGGGAGCAGGGCGCCGATGCCGCCGCCGATCAGCACCGACAGCATGCGAATGCGTCCGGGCACCATCCACAGCACGATGACCAGCACCAGGATGAGCCCGAGCAGCCCACTGCGCGAATAGGTGAGCATGAGCGCGGTGATGACCACGGCCAGGGCGCCGGACGACACAAAGAGGCTCGTCTGCGATGCCCCCCGTCGTCCCGCCCACCACAGGATTCCCGGCACGGCCATCACACACACCAGCGCCAGCGCGTTCCAGTACCCCATGGGAGCCTGCAGGCGCGAGGGCTCGTAGTCGCTGCCGAAGATCGTGGGCAGGCAACGGGCGAGCAGCGCCCACGCGATGATGGGTGCGGTGGCCAGCGCCAGCCCAGCGGCAAAGCGCTCGGGAGCCCTGGGGATGAGCGCCCCAAGGGTGATTCCCAGCATCAGCGCCAAAAACGCAAGTGCCGTGTGGTTGGCCTCAGTCCAGGCCATGTCGGGGGCAAGCGCCCAGAGAATGGAGATACCCGACCACACCGCAAGCCCCAGCAGACCGACGATGGCGATGAGCGCGGGCCCCGATCGCACGGCTGCATGGTTGCGAGCGCGCATGAGCGCCCATGCGGCGGTGGGCGCAGCGATGACCGTGGCAAACAGCGCTGCCGTGGCCCCCCGCGTCGCCAGGCCATCGCCCAGATCGATGCCCCCGTTCATTACGGTGAGAAGGGTCCAGCCGGCCAGCAGCAGAGCCCCCACCAACAGCGGCGTCTCAGTGCGCGCACGCCGGGGTGTCAGCGGGTGCCCCCGTGACGCACGAACTCGCCAGCCCCATGGGGCGCTGGTACGCTCGCCAGATTCCCGGCGGCGCATCGCGCCTCGGGCGCTCTCACCCTTATGACCATCATCCGCTCCAGCGTAGCCGTGTCGTTCCTCCTCGCGCTTGTGATGGGGCTCTTTGCCTCGTCCGCGTTCGCGAGTGGGCAGGCCGTGCTCGCGGACTACGCCGATAACGGGCAGTTGGAGCAGTGCTACGCACCCGGTGACTACGCGGCCGCGCTCAAGGCGGTGCGGCCGGATCAGCAGCAGTACGGCGCTGCGGTTGACGTCATCCAGCAAGCAGAGATCCAGTGCGTGGGCACCACACGGGTATCGGCCACGGCTGCGTCGGGTGCCAAGGCGTCCAACGAGGTCACTGGCCGGGTCGTGTTGGCCGACTACGAAGACAACGGCCAGATAAACGGCTGCTACACGCTGGCGCAGTTCGAGGACGCCCTGCGGCAAATCCGCCCTGACCAGCAGCAGTACGGCGCAGCCGTTGACGTCATCCGCCAGGCCGAGCTGACCAACCTGCGTCGCCCTGGTGAGGCCTGCGGCGCGGCATCCGATGGCGCCTCATCTGCCGCAGTAAGTGAGGACTCCGGGCTGCCGGGCGCTGTCATCGTCATCATCGTGCTCGCCGTGCTGGCACTTATCGCCGCCGGCGCATGGTTCATCATCAGCCGCCGTCGTGGTGGCGATGGTCCGCCGACGGGACGCCAATAGCGTGCGCAAGCTGGTGAAGGACCTCATATTGCCGGTGGTTGTGGCGATCACTCTGGCTTTTGTCATCCAGGCGTCGCTTGCCAAGCCGTATGAGATCCCCACCAACTCGATGTTTCCAGCCATCCAAGGCGCCAACTCCACTGGCGACCGCGCCCCGGACCGCGTGATCGCCAACCGGGTCATCTACAAGCTGAGGGATATCTCGCCGGGCGACATCATCGTGTTCGACCCCACCATGGGCGCACGCGCCGCGTGCAGTGAGCTCGGCGATGTGCCCTTCGTCAAGCGGGTTATCGGAGTCCCGGGTGATCAGGTGAGCGTGCGCGAGGTCACCATCTCATCCACCAGCCCGTATCCGGAGTTGCGCCCCGGTGGTGCTGCCGCGGTAAAGCGCACCGCCACCCCCAATTCGTTCGGCCCTGATGGGGTCACCGAGCAGCAGTTGAAGGATGGCGACACCACCCACGTGACCTTCGTGAAGAAGGAAGGCCAGGCCGAGGCCCAGCCATTTATCGTGCCGACCGCCCTCACTCCTGATTACACGGCGTCATTCCCGGTGGTGCCGCCGGGCCAGTTGCTGGTGCTGGGGGATAACCGGCCCGGATCGTGCGATGCGCACGTGTGGCTGGATCGCAACGCCGAGTTCACACCCGAGGACAACGTGATTGGCCAGGCAGAGCTCATCTACTGGCCCATCACACGTCTGCAGTTCCTCAGCTAGTTGTCGGCATCAGCGGTGTCGTGAGCACCTGAGACGACGCAGGTACGTCGGTCTCGCGCTGGCCGTCTCCCCGCCGCGCAAGGCCGCGAGGACCGCGAAAGCGGTGACAAAAGTACGCCCACCCGCACCGTGCACATTTGTGACGGTGACTGACCCCCACCGGGGACTGACCCCGTGGACGGTGAACCCTGCGGCAGGGGTCGTTGTTGCCTGGTGGCAGCGGAGAAGTCGGCACTCCTCGTGAGTGCACGGAAACCCAATTGAGGCTGCGATTATCGCTCCGAGCGGGCACTTCGCAACAATCGGAACTTGCGGGGTCTAGACCCCGCATGTAGTGTGCCCTCTCATGCTGCCGACCCCACACCTAGTGTTTTCACCATGATTTGCCCTTTTTGTGAGGGTTCAGAGCACCGCGT
>CAMCOB010000020.1 GCA_945876305.1 Bifidobacterium breve | reverse complement strand
TTGCCGCAACCACCGAGTCTGGTGTGGCGGGCTGCGGTGTCTCCACCCGCACCCGCTCTGTTGTGAACGCACCGGTGGCCAGGTCGACAATTGCCGCCTTGATCCCGCTGCCACCAACGTCGATTCCGAGTGAAAGGGTCATCGGGTCGCTGTCACCTGAATTTCGCTCAGCATTTCCATGAGGTTGGGCGGGAGTACCCGCGCGGCGCCAGCCGGCCCCATGCTTCCCTGGAAGTACGGCTCCACAGGCGGTGGGTCATCAAGGAGCGGCTGCACCACACGCCAGGCGTCCTCCACGAGATCGCCGCGGGCGAACAGGCGGCGCTCACCGATGATGGCGTCGCCCATCAGTCGCTCGTAGGCCGCGGGGCCCGGCTTCCCCAGCTGCTTGCCGTACTGCACTGAAAGATCGACCGTCTCGGTGAGCACCTGATCGCCGGGCTGCTTCACCTGCATGCTCAACTGAATGAGATCGTCGGGCTTCATACGAAAGCGCATGCGGTTGGGCTCAATCATGCCGTGGGCCTCCTCAAACAGCTGACGAGGGGGCAGCACATACTCAACAACCGCCTCGGTGACCGTGCGCCCCAGCGCCTTGCCTGCACGAATGGTGAATGGAACGCCCGCCCAGCGCCAGGTATCGATCTCAAACCGCAGCGCGCAGTAGGTCTCAACGTCGCTCTCGGGGTCCACTCCGGGCTCGCCCCTGTAGCCCTCAAACTGACCGCGCACGAGGTTCTCGGGCAGGAGTGGCTTGATGGAGCGGAGCACCTTCACCTTCTCGTCCGAGATGCACTGGGCATCCATCGACACCGGAGGCTCCATGGCAAGCATGCAGACAAGCTGCAGCAAGTGGTTCTGCACGACATCGCGCAGACATCCGACAGTCTCGTAGAACGACCCGCGGCCCTCGACGCCGAATGACTCGGACATTTCGATATGCACCCGACGCACGTAGCGGCGGTTCCAGATGGGTTCAAGCATCGAGTTACCGAAACGCGCAACGAGGATGTTCTGCACCTGCTCGTAGCCCAGGAAGTGATCGATGCGGAATATCTGGTCCTCACGCAGCTCGGTGGCCAGTCCACGGTTAAGTTCCTGCGCCGACTCCAGATCACGGCCGAGCGGCTTCTCCACCACCACGCGCGCGTTCTGTGTGAGGTCATGATGTGAAAGCGCCGCGACGACCTCGCCGAACAGCCCCGGAGGGATGGCCAGATAAAACACGGGCAAACGTATGTCGTGCATGGTCTCAGCGAGGTGGGTGAACGACATCGGGTCGTTGTAATCGCCATGCACGTACCGCACGCACTTGAGCAGCGTCTTGGCCGCCTCGTCATCGTCTGGCACACCGGCCTCGGTAAGAGAGGCGCGGATGCGGTCCTGCAGCTTCTTCAGGCTCCATCCCTCGCGGGCGATGCCGATGATGGGGATATCCAGCTTGCCCCGCTCCTGGAGCGCGTGCAACGCCGGATAGAGCTTTTTGTAGGCAAGGTCGCCGGTGGCACCGAACAGCACGACACAATCGGCTTTCGCGCTCATTCCGAGTGCTCCAGGTGTCCGCCAAAGCCCAGGCGCATGGCCGCAAGCACCTTGTTTGCGTACTCGTCGTTGTCACGGCTCGCAAAGCGCGAGAACAGCGCGCTGGCAAGAACCGGGGCAGGTACGCCTGTATCGACCGCCGCCTGCAGGGTCCAGCGACCCTCACCCGAGTCGGACACCCGCCCCTCAAACTTATCGAGGCCGGGGTCGCGCAGATACTCCTCTGCAGTGAGGTCAAGAAGCCATGACCCCACCACGCTGCCCCGGCGCCACAACTCGGTGACAGATGCGACGTCGATGTCGTACTTGTAAAGGTCAGGATCGCTGAGCGGAGCCGTCTCGGCATCGGCGGTGCGCTCGCGCGCACCCTCGTTGGCGTGGTGGAGGATGTTCAGCCCCTCGGCGAACGCGGCCATCATTCCGTACTCGATGCCGTTGTGCACCATTTTCACGAAGTGCCCGGCGCCCGCGGGTCCGCAATGCAGCCAGCCGTTCTCGGCGGGGGTGGGCGGGCCCTCACGACCTCGCGTGCGCGGCGCGGTGGCCACCCCGGGCGCGAGAGTTTCAAGGATGGGAGTGAGCGTGGTGATGGCCTCGTCGGTACCGCCCACCATGAGGCAGTAGCCGCGCTCGAGGCCCCACACCCCACCGCTCACCCCGGCGTCCACGTAGTGAATGCCCTTGGCCTCCAGCACCGTTGAGCGCGCGATGTCATCGGGGTAGTGGCTGTTACCGCCGTCCACCACCACGTCGCCGGGCTTCAGGTGCTCGGCCATTTCCATGATTGCGGCCGTGGTGACGGCGGCGGGGAGCATGAACCACACAACTCGCGGACCGTCGAGCTGCGCGACCAGCGTGGCCGAGTCGGATGCCGTCCCCCCGCCCTTGCCGCCCAGCGCACTGACTGCTGCTGCGTCGCGGTCGTAGCCCACCACCTCGTGGCCGGCGTTCATCAGGCGCACGCTCATATTCGCGCCCATCCTGCCGAGCCCCACCATCCCGATACGCACCACGAGCCTCCAACGGGTATTTGTGCGGCGTCCGGACACGGCCGCGCAGGACCCAGACTACGCTCCGGGCCCTGATGGAACGGATCATTGGTGACAATGCAACTGCCGCCGCGCATGCTGCCGCCCGGCACATCGCGGAGGCGCTTCGCAGCGCGCTGGCTGCCAGAGGACGGGCATCGCTGGCGGTCTCAGGCGGAACCAGCCCGTGGATCATGCTCGCCGAACTCGGCACCGAGGATCTCGATTGGGCATCCGTGGACATTCTGCAAGTGGATGAGCGCATGGCCCCCGATGGCGACGACCTGCGCAACCTCACTCATCTCGAGCGCTCGCTGTCCGGGACGCGCGCGGTCGCCGCACACCTGCACCCCATGGCATGCGGTGGCACCGACGCCGACGTGGCGGCAGCCGCCTACCTGCCGGTGCTCGCCGCGCTGAATGGACCGATTGACGTCGTACACCTAGGCCTTGGTGAAGACGGACACACGGCCTCACTGGCTCCCGGAGATCCAGTGCTCGACGTGACGGACACACCGGTGGCGGCAACCGCCCGCCCCTTCAACGGCACCCGCCGGGTGACCCTCACCTATCCGTGCATCAATTCCGCCCGGCAGGTGGTGTGGCTTCTCACCGGCGCGGGCAAGGTGCCGATGGTGGCGCGCCTTGACGCCGGTGACCGCTCAATCCCGGCCGGACGTATCGAGCAGGCGAATGCGGTAATGGTGCTCGACCGTGCTGCCGCCGGTTCCGCCTAAGCGGCAGCCCCGCCCGGAGGCCATGGCTGCACCGCTGCGGCGAGTACGCGCTCACGCCGTCCGGCCTGCTTCGTTGCCACCACGGCATGCGACCCGTCCAGCCCGATCAACTCCCCGAAGTGCCACGACCCGCGGGACGACCAGCGCACTGTCTCGCCAGGCACGAGATCGGGATACGACAAGCTGAGCTGAGCTTGCGCGATGGGTTGGTGGCTGCTCATGGGGTCTCCTCGTCGAGTGGCTCGGTTGCCGATTCGCCAGTCAGGACCATGAGACCTGCACGGCAAAGAGGGGAGAATCGCTGGTAGGGTCGAATGGTCGTCACCCCAGGGGGGCGACAGATCCTCTCCTCAATCACGACAAGGGGTTACCGCATGAACAAGAGCGAGTTCGCGAAGGAGCTTGGTGCGCGTGCCGGCTTGACCGGCGTGCAGGCACAGAAGGTCACCGACGAGTTCCTGGCGCTGCTGACCGAGGCCATCGCCAAGGGCGAGCGCGTTGCATTCCTCGGCTTCGGTTCCTTCTCCACTTCGCAGCGCGCCGCTCGTGTTGGCGTCAACCCGCGCAACCCCAGCCAGAAGGTGAAGATCCCGGCCCGTAAGGCTGTGCGCTTCACCCCGGGCGCCCCGCTGAAGGCTGCTGCCAACTCGGGCAAGGTCGCCAAGAAGAAGGCCGCCACGGCTGCCAAGAAGGCCCCGGGCACGGTGAAGAAGGATGTCAAGAAGGCCACCACGGCCGTCAAGAAGGACGTCAAGAAGGTCACCACGGCCGTCAAGAAGGATGTCAAGAAGGTGACTGCGACCGCCAAGAAGGTCGTCCGGAAACCCGCAGCGAAGAAGAAGTAGCTCCAACGTCGTGTGCCCCGGTGGGTGGGACCATGTCCTGCCCACCGGTGCGGCGCGCGCTACGCGGGAGCCGAGGCCCCCGGTGCATCGGCCGTCTGAAGGCGGCACCTGCCGGATCCGGCGCATGCCTCGCACTCCGGCACCTCACCGCGCACATGCGCAAGGCAGTACTCCACCCGTGCGGTCACCACGTCGGCCATAAGCGGGTGCACTCCGAATGGTGCGGCCACCAGGTACGCCACGCCCGGATGGCGTGACGCGGCGGCGGCGGCGAGCTCGGGAATGTCCTGATTCCAGTGCTTGCCGGGCAAAAGGAAGTACGGCTGGATGACCACTGTGGTGGCGCCCCGGGTCACGCAGGCATCGAACGCCGTGGCGATTGAGGGCTCGGCCAGCTCCATGTGCGCTGGCTCGACGATGTCGTAGCCGAGGGTGTCCGTGATGGCGCCGCGGGTCAGGTCTTCGAGCATCACGTTGCTCTCCGTGCGACGACTGCCGTGGTCAACCACGATCACGCCAACGCGTTCTTCGGTTCGGGATTCAGGCATTGCCGGATCCTAGATCGGACCGCATCGAACCGTCGCCCGAACCGTCACCCAACGCCGTCGATCACCAGCATCGCGTCACCGTTGCGGATGAACTCGTAGGGGACGTGGCGAACCTCCGTGGCATGCCCGCGCGCCGAAAGGGCGCGGCGCAGATCCTCGAGGCCAGGCCATGGACGGGTTGTGGTGTCCACGAGAGGGAACATGCGCACCTCGCCCGACGCGACCCGCGCAAGTTCGAGCACACCATCCAGATGCGCCTCTGCGTCGAAGTGGTCGGGGTAGACGAACAGCAAATGCGACGAGAGCACCAGGTCAAACGCATCGTCACCGAAGGGCAGGTGCGGCAGCGCCCCCATCACATAGCGGTCGGGGTTGGCAATCCGATCCCGGTCGAACGCATCGACCGCCGCCATCCGTCGGGAGAGGTGATCGTCAAGATCGCGGAAGAAGCCCCAGACGTAGGTATCCGGGGTATCGGCCACGTACTGGTTGCCGAACGCCGTATCCCGACGGGCCCGGGCCACCAACTCGCCATGGGACGTCATGCCCGTGTAAAGCGGGTCGCACGCGGTGACCTCACACCCGATGGCGCGGGCACCCGCCGCGAATCCGCTTGCACCGGCCGGACAGTCGAGCGCAGTGGCCGTACTGAGGTCAGCGGGCCGCAGGTCGAACATGGCGAGATACTCATCGAACGGGCGGGCCGTCACGATGATGTCGCCGAGGCCCCGGTATTCGTGTGTGCTCACGCCTCCACGGTCCCGGTGCGATCCAGTCGCACGACCCGGGCCGAGCCGATACCGGCATAGCGCTCGGGCATGCACGTGAGCACGATCACCTGACACGTCTTCCCCGCCTCGGCGAGCGCTGCACCAAGGCCCTCCAGGCGCCCTGCGTCGGAGTACCCCAGCGCATCGTCGATGATGACCGGTGCACCACCATCGGCGGCAGGAGCCACCAGTGATGCAGCGGCTAGGCGACCGATGAGCGCCATCTGCTCGCGGGCGCCACCGGAGAGGGCATCAACGGGCACGGTCACGCCCTCGCGCGTGCGGCTGACCACCTGCAGGGTCGTGTGGTCAACCTCCATCTCGGTCCCCGCACCGAATACCAACCGGCCAAACCGCTCAACCGCATCGCGAAACGGCGCCACGTATGCGCGCTGCGCGATGTCGCGGTGACGGGCCATGGTTGCGTACAGCAGATCAACCGCTGCCGCGCGCCGCTCGGCCAAGTCGCGCTCAGCCTCGGCATTCCCAGCGGCCTCCCGGGCATGGGCGACGCGGTCCGCGAGGCCCTCATCCCCCTGCTGGGAGATCTCGCCCTTCATCCTCGCGGCAAGAAGTTGGATGTCATTCCGCTCCCGCAGCAGCCGGTCAACGGCGTCACGGGAATTCGCCAGCCGCAGCCTGAGGGACTCCGGATCCGCGTCGCCAAGTGCCGCCTCTTCGGCGTGAAGCGCTGCGCGCGCAGCGTCAGCCGCAGCAACAGTCTCGGCGGCGGCAGCATTCACCTGCAGGTCCGACTGCGCGGCCCGCGCGGTCTGCAGATCGGTTTCTGCGTCGCTGAGGCGTCGGGCCACCGCCCCGAGGTGCCCCTTGCGCTCTGATGCCTGCGCCTCGAGACCGGTCACAGCCGAATCGGCCTGAGTGTGTGCGTCCCGTGCGGCATCCTCGTCGCGACGGGCGGAGTCCCGAGCGTCCTCGGTCGCCGCGCGAACGGTATTTGCGGCGTCGGCATCGGCGGGGATCGGGGGGGCCGCTCCGCGACCGCTGGCGTATGCAGCCACCCGGGCCTCGGCGCGGGCAATCTTGTCGTCCATCTCCTCGAGGGTCAGATCATTGAGCGCCCACCCCCGGGATTCGCGTGCCGCTTTCACGGTGGCCTCGGCGTCAAGTCGCCGCCGGTCCAGATCGCGCGCCGCGGTCTCCCCGACAACCGGTGACACCCCTGCCTGCACGAGCAGTGCATCGAGGTGTGCACGAGCCTGCAGCGCGGCGGTCACCACGTCACCCCGGCCCTCAATCCCGATCCGGGCGACCCCGGTGATGACCAGCTCATCGCCGGCTCCCACTGGCAGCGCCAGGGTTTCACCCGCCGCGATCGATCGGGGTACCCCGCCCACCTCGAGATGCTGGGCTGTCTCCGCAGTGATCTGCAGCGCCGCACCCGCGGCATCACGCCTGCCCCGTGCACCTGCCTCATCAACAACAGCCGTCTCAATGCGCGCCAACAGCTCGGCGTCAAGCGCGCACCCCGCGAGGAATGCCTCCCCGTCGGCGATGGTCTTCTCGGCATCGCCGATGAGACCGCGGCGAGTGCGCAGCGATCCGAGATCGAAGAGATCGCGAAGGTGCTGGGCGTCAGCTGCCGCCACATCAAAGGCGCGCTCGGCGTCCGCGCGTGCGTCCAGAGCGGCCACAAGACGGGCGGATGCCTCGGTGCGCACGGCGAGTGCAGCGTCCAGCCGCGCGGCGGCCAGTACGCCTTCGGCCGTGATCACGCCCACCTCGGCCTCGGCCGCCGCGACGGCTGCGATGGCGGCCGTGCGGGCGTCGGCGGCTGCGGTGGCGTCGCGTGCGGGCGCCATGGCTTTCTCTGCGGCCATGCGGAGGTCGTGCAGCGCCGACTCCCTCGCCGATACTGCCTGCACCTCCGTCTCAAGACGCGTCACCGTGCTGCGCAGGTCCGGCTCCTGCTCCGCATTCCGGGCCAGCTCGCCGTCGAGACGCCGGAACTCGTCAACCCGCGCCTCGAGGACACGAAGCGATTCCTCGGCCCCGTCCAGCGCGATTTGGGTTGTTTCCGCGGCCTCACGCAGGTCCTTGCGCGCCTTGTTCGGCTCCCCAGTCGGGGTGCTCCAGATCTGGCGCTCCCGGTCAATCGCGTCGATGAGCGCTCCACCGGGCTCAGCGGATTCGCTGCCCGAACCCGCTGCAGCGTCGAGCGCGTGCATGAGCGAGTCGCTGCCGGCGAGCTCGGCCTGACCAAGGGGAACGCCTTGCTGATGCCGGAGCGCGGCGAAGAGCTCGGCATCCATGGTCTCAGCGATGATCGCCGTCACACGATCATGAGCGGCCCGGCCCTGCAGTTGCTCGCGAGCCGGTGACTCGATGACCAGTTCTGTCCCGGCGCCCCGCACCCACCGCTTGGAGTAGGTGAGTCGATATGGGCCGCACTCGATATCGACCTCCACCCACGGCCCCACATCTCTCCCCACCGGCTGGGCGGCTTTGACCCGCGCCTTCGACGACGAATCGGGGTCGGCGATGAGCATGTCGAGGGCGTCAGCGAGGCTGGACTTGCCCACCTCGTTGGGCCCCTGAACGATGGTGACGCCGTCGGTGGCGAATTCCACATCGGCCTCCACCACCCCCCGGAAGTCGCGCAGTGAGATGCGATGGATCTTCATGCGGCGTTCCGTGCAAGGCGGTAGAGCAGCCGCAAGGCATCCCGAGCGGCATCCTGCTGCGGTCCCTCAACGGCGGCAAGCGCCGCAACCTCGGCGGCGGCGTCGTACGCGTAGCCCTTCAGATCGAGATTGTGCAGGTCACCTTCCTCGATAAACACCACCAGGTCGCTCCCCCGCTCCGACACGGTGAGACTGGCCAGCACGTCCTGGTGATCATCGAGCACCGCCTGCAGGCGTGCATCCTCACCGATACCAAGTGCCCCCACCAGATCAAGCCGCACGATGGTGCGCGCCTTGTCGGGGATGGCCGTGAGGGAGGCATCGAGGGCCTCGACATCATCGAGCGACTCCAGCCGCACGCTGCTGCGCACGAAGGTCCATGCCCCCACACGGTGGGCCTGTACCTGCACCTCAGTGCCCTCAATGCGCACCACGAGTGCCTGCCCGGGGTCCACCTCGCCGTAATCTGTGGCCACCGGCGTGCCCGGGTATCGCACGCGCTGGTCACCACCAACTTCGGTAGCCGAATGACGGTCGCCAAGGGCAACGTAGGCCAGGAGCCCAGCGTCGAGCGCCTCACGAAGGCCCTCCATGGCGATAACTGAGGCGTCGTGCGCATCGGGCGAGAGCACGTCCACCACACCGTGGGCCAGCAGCACCCGGGTGGGACCCTGCGCGAGATCCACGAGGGCCCGTTCCGCAGGGTCGTGGCCGGGGTTCTTCGCATGCCACGGGGCACCGACGAGCTCGATCCCGCCGACAGTCACTGGCTCGGCCGAATCGATGACCCGCACGTTCGGTGGACACCGGTCAGTGAAGGCCGACGACAGGTACACCGACGCCGCATCGAGGGGATCGTGATTGCCCGGCAGGATGAATACCGGGACCGTGAATGCCCCGAGCGCATCGACCGCGCGGGCAACCACCTGACGATCCACGTGATTCGAGTCGAAGAGGTCGCCGCAGGCCACCACGAACTCAGCGCCCTCTGAATCGGCCAGGCGGGCGATCTCGCGCACGGCGTCGATGCGGGCCTCCGAATAGCGCGCTTGAGCGTCCGGCGAGAGATATCGCCGGGTCATTCCCAGGTGCCAGTCGGCGGTGTGGATGAAGGTGGTCATGGTGTCGCCCCGCATCGCGAAGGACACGTCACGCTAGGCTCCCACCCGGACGGCTTAGCGCGACCGAAGCCCCGCCCGCATGGCATCGAGTGGCGGCTCCACGCCGGTCCATTGGCGAAATGCCGCGGCACCCTGGTGAAGCAACATCCCCGCACCGTCAACAACACGTGCGCCCTGTCCGGCGGCGGCCGCGAGCCACGGGGTGGGCTCCGAGCGGTACACGAGGTCGTACGCCACCGTGGACGGCCCGAGTGAGTCGACCGGCAGCTCGGCGGGAATCACATCGCTGCCCATGCCGAGGCTCGTTGTATTGACGACCAGCACTGCCGATGCGGCAGCATCCTCCATGGCCTGCCGGGTAAACGGAACGACCTCGCCCAGCGCGGCGGCCTTCTCTTCTGTGCGATTGGCCACCCGCAGGTGGGCCCCGCGCCCCCGCAGTGCGAACGCCACGGCTCTGGCTGCCCCGCCCGCTCCGATCATGAGCACCTCGGCCCCGTCAAGATCGAGTGGCGCTACCTCGTCGAGCGCCCGCAGAAATCCCTCGGCGTCAGTGTTGTCGCCGGTCATCCCGCCGTCGCCATCTGGGATGAGCGTGTTGGCCGCGCCGATGGCCTCCACGGCCAGACTGACCGATGAGCAGCAGTCGATGACCGCCTGCTTGTGCGGGATAGTCACGTTGAGGCCCGAGCAGCCCGCCGCAAACAGGCCGCGCACGGCATCCCGAACCCGATCTGGGTGAATGGGGAATGCCAGGTACGCCCAGTCGAGATCCAGCGCCCGGAACGCGGCGTTGTGCATGGAGGGCGACAGCGAGTGGTTCACCGGCCAGCCGATCACCCCTGCGAACCGTGTGCTCGATGTGGGCCAGGGTGATTGCATGCTCACCCGTTCGCCTTCGCCTTCGCGATCGCCTGCTGGAACTCCGCGCCGGTCTTCGCGTAGAAGACCTTTCCGCTCGTGCTGGCCACGAAGTACAGGTAGGGCGTACGCACCGGATTGGCGGCGGCATTGATTGCGCCGAGCCCCGGATTGCAGATGGGGCCGGGAGGCAACCCGTGGTAGCGACGCGTGTTGTAGGGAGAGGCCATGTTCAAATCGGCCCTCGTCAGCTCCTTCGACCACGACCCGAGCGCGTAATGCACCGTGACGTCGCTATCGATGCGCATGCCGAGTTTAAGCCGGTTGTAGAAGACTCCCGCGATGATGCGCCGGTCGCGTTGGTTACTGGCCTCGCGCTCGACGATGGACGCCATGATGAGCACGTCGTACTTCGTGAGGTTGTGCTTCTTCGCGTAGGCGTAGTTGATACCGGCCGTACGCTGGGCATACGTGCGCAGTTGGTAATTGACGAGATCGCTGACGGGCTTCTTCGGATCCACCGGGTAGGTGGCCGGAAAGAGAAAGCCCTCGAGCGACGTGGGCTTTTTGGTACCCGCGAGGGTCTGCCCCACCTGCGACGGGTCGGTGGCCGCGATGTACTGCGCGGCCGGGATACCAGTCTTCGCCTGCACCACGTCTGCCATCTCGGTGCGCCTGAGTCCTTCAACCAGCAGCACGTCGGTCGTCGTGGGAGCGGTGGCCACCGGTGCATCCCCGCCGCCCCGGGTGAGGGCCACCACCGCGATGACGGCGATGATGATCGCCAGGATGGGAATGAGCACCACCAGTACCCGGCGGCCCGCGGGTGTGGCGCGTTGGGGCCGTGGGCGGCGACCCGCGGGCGGTCTGGTGCTCACGACGCCGCCCCGTGGGCACGCAGCCACGACTCGAGAATGACGCATGCCGCCACGCTGTCGAGATCGGCCGTGGCCCCTCCCTCACGGCGCAGCCGCTCGGCTTCGGCGGTGGACAACCGCTCGTCGGTGAGCACAACACGGGCATCAACACGCTTGCGAAGCCGCCCGGCAAACGACGACGAGTGGTGCGCCTGCTCTCCCCGCTCGCCCGACATCAGGAGCGGCTCCCCGATAACGATGACCTCGGGGGCCTCGTGGGCGATCACCGCGTCGAGCGCGGCGGCCCCTTCTTCGCCATCAATGCGCCGGATCACCGAAAGCGGACGCACGAGCGTGCCCGTGGGATCGCTCACCGCGACCCCGGTGCGCTCGCGCCCGAGGTCAAGCCCGAGGGCCTTCACGCCGCTGCTGACCTGAGCAGCTCGGACGCGCGGGCCATGGCCTCGGCCATCTTCGACGGGTCCTTGCCGCCTGCCCGGGCCATGCCCGGCTTGCCACCACCGCCGCCGCCCACAATCGGGGCGATCTCTTGCATGACATCGGCCGCCGACATTCCCGCGGCGATTGCGGCGTCGTCAAAGTTGGCCACCAGCAGGGCCTTGCCGTCTGCCACAGCCCCCAGCACTAGGGCCGCGCCGGTACCCACCGACTGCTTCACCCGATCAGTGATGGAGAGGAGTTCCTCCATGTCGGAGGCCTCGATCTCAATCGCCAGCACGCAGACATCACCGATGCGCTCGGCGCCGGCGGCGAGCCCTGCAACATCCACGCGGCCCGACCGGGACTTCTTCAGGTCGGCCTCAAGCCGCCGGATGCGCTCGTCACGGGCCAGAACCTCAGCCTCAAGAGACGCCGCCCGGTCGCGCAGGTGGTCGAGCGCAGCGAGCCCGGTGACAGCCTCGATACGACGGGTGGCCGCACCCGTGCTGCCCTCCGACACGATGACGAGCGGGCCGATCTCCCCGGTGCGCGACACATGCGTTCCGCCGCAAAGTTCCTTCGAGAAGTCCCCGGCCTGCACCACGCGTACGTACTCGCCGTACTTCTCCTCAAACAGTCCCACTGCACCGACGCCATCAGCGTCTGCGCGGGCCATCACCTCGGCGCGAACCGCGGTGTCCTCCGCAACCCGTGCGTTAATGCTCCGCTCGATCTCCTCGAGCACGTCGGGCTCGATACGTCCACGGTGCGAGAAGTCGAAGCGCAGCTTGTCGGGGCCCACATACGAGCCGGCCTGGCGCACGTCGTCTCCAAGTGCGCCGCGAAGCGCCCAGTTGAGCACGTGGGTGGCTGTGTGATTTGCCTGCGTGGCATGGCGCCGGGCGCTGTCCACTGACGCGGTGACCTCAGCGCCAACCGGAAGATCGCCAGTGACCCTGAGGCGCAGCACCTGATCGTCACCGAGCCGCAGTACGTCGATAACCTCGGCGCTGCCGCCACTTCCCACAAGCACCCCGTGGTCGGAAACCTGTCCCCCGCCCTCGGCATAGAACGGCGATTGCTCGATTTTGGCGAGGGCCTCGTCGCCCTCAGTGGTGGCAATTGCGCTGATACGCGTGACCACTTCCATGTGGTCGTACCCCACAAACTCGGTGGCCGCCGACGACTGCGCGAGAGATTCGGCCCGGGCACGGTCAGCGCCGCCCCCCTTCTTGCCGGCGGCACGTGCGCGATCGCGCTGCTCGGTCATGAGGCGGCCGAAGCCCTCCTCGTCAACCTGCAGGCTGTGCTCCTCGGCAGCGTCGCGCGTGAGGTCGAGCGGAAATCCAAAGGTGTCGTGAAGGCGGAATGCATCGTCGCCGGCGATGACGCCAGCCACTCGCGAGCGGTCGAGCACCTCCCCGAGCAACTTGGTGCCCTGCTCGAGCGTGCGCGCAAACTGCTCTGCCTCGGCCCCGATGACGTCCTCCACCGTGGAACGCTCTGCGGCGATCTCGGGGTAGGCGTCGCCGTAACCGTCGGCGACCGCCTGCACGAGGCCCACAACCCGGGCGGGCTCGAGCCCCAGATATGCACCCTCGCTGACGGCACGTCGGATGATGCGTCGAAGAACGTAGTCGCGGCCCTCATTGCCCGGGCGCACGCCGTCGGATGCGAGAAACGTCATCGCCCGGCCGTGGTCAGCCAGCACCCGCATGGCGCGGTCTACCCGCGGATCTGCGTTGTAGGCACGCCCAGAGGCCTTTTCGGCCCATGCGATGAGCGGGCGGAAGCCATCGGTCTCAAACACCGTCTGCTTGTCCTGAAGGATCGCGGCCAGGCGCTCAAGGCCTGCGCCGGTGTCGATGTTCTTCGCGGGCAAGGTGGTGAGCGTGCCGTCCTCGGCGCGGTCGTACTGCATGAACACCAGGTTCCAGAACTCGAGAAAGCGATCGGTGCCCGTGACGGGGCCACCCTCGGGCCCGAATGACGGCCCGCGATCGAGGTAGAGCTCGGTATTGGGGCCGCACGGACCAGTGGGGCCGGCCTTCCAGAAGTTGTCGGCCTCGCCCAGACGCTGAATGCGGTCGCGAGGAATGCCCAGCTCGACCCAGCGCTCAAGCGCCTCGTCGTCGGCCGGCACCCCATCCATTCCCTCGAAGACGGTGATCCAGATCTGTTCGGGGTCGAATCCCAGCACCTCGGTGCTGAGCTCGAAGCCGAACCGGATGGCGTCGTCTTTGAAGTAATCGCCAATAGAGAAGTTGCCGAGCATCTCGAAAAATGTGAGGTGTCGGGCGGTACGCCCCACCTGGTCGATGTCGAGAGTGCGGAAACACTTCTGCGCGCTGGTCATGCGCAGAGCAGGCGGCTCCGACATGCCGAGGAAGTACGACTTGAGGGGCTGCATCCCCGCGATGGTGAGCAGCACTGATGGGTCGTCCTCAAATGGGACGAGCGAAGCGGAAGGGATCCGGAGATGCTCCTCGCGCTCGAAGTAGCGGAGGAAGCCCTCACGGATCTCGGCGGTGGTCACGCGGGGCAATGTACCAGCGGTCGGTCGGACCACTCCAAGTTGGGTGCGGGTGCTACCAGGTGCGGGCCTCTGCCCGCACATCCCGAAGCTCATCATCGAAGGCCCGCTCGGCGCGCTTTCCGGCGCGTGCGCCATCCACCAAGGCCTCCCGCGCATCCTGCAGCATGCCTTCCGCCTCGTCACGCACGATCAGCGGCCACCGGACGGGGTTGCGATTACGACCCGTGAGCCATGCCACCAGAAGGCCAACGGCCACGATGAGCGCGCGCATCAGTCCTTCTTCGTGTCAGCTGCCGTGGGGTACGGGCTCTCGTGCTTCACGGGGCCGCTCGCAGGTCGCCCCGCGGCGCGACGTGACTTGAAGCTGCGAAGCGCCTCGCTGGCCGATGCCGTGAGACCCGAGAGGGCACGCGCCGGCGCCGACACAGCGCCGGAGACGGTGCTAGCAGCCTTTTCGGCGCTCTTCGTGGCGCCCACGGCGCTCTGCATGATCTCGTCAACGTGACCCAGTTGCTCATTCACGCCATCAACGGTCGTCTGCACACGCGTGAGAATCGGCACGGTCTCGTCGGTGATTTCCTCGACCGAGGTGTCGAGCTGCCCGAAGAGTCCGCCGAGGCGGAAGAACATATAGAAGAGCCCGACCCCCACGAGGACCAGGAAGATGGCCAACGCAAGGTTGGCGACGTCAGACCAATCCATCTATTCCTCCGTGCTGTTCTCCCGCGCGGGTGCACGGGTGATTCGTCCTGCGGCCACGAGACGGCCCTCGTCATAGAGAGCCGCGGTCTGCCCCGGGGCAACTGCCTCGGCGACGTCCTCGAGCACAACCTCCCCCGAATGCGCGCCCGTCATCACGATGCGGCCCCGGAGGGGGCGCCCATGATGCCGTATCCGGACGTCGAGCGTGCGATCAGGCGTGGAATGCACCACAAGGTCATCAATCTGAATGACCCGCGCGGCGAGGTCGGCCCGCGTGCCCACGACCACGCGATTCGCCGCCGCGTCGGTGGAGACCACGTACATAGGCTCCGTGGCGGCAATTCCGAGACCCTTCCGCTGCCCCACTGTGTAGCGCCAGTGGCCATCGTGCGACCCAACGGTGCGCCCGCCCAGGTCCACGATCTCACCTGGCTGGGCGGTCATTCCGGCATTGCGCTCAAGGAATGGTGCGTATCCGCCCACCCCCACAAAACAAACATCCTGACTCTCCACCGCGTCCGCCGCAGGCAGGCCACCTTCGGCAGCAAGCGCACGCACGTGATCCTTCTGAAGATCCCCAAGTGGCAGGAGCAGGCGCGACAGCACCTCTGGCCGCAGACGGGCCAGCATGTAGCTCTGGTCCTTCGTCGTGTCTGCCGCCGCAGCCAGCACCCGGGTTCCGTCATCCATCTGCGCCACGCGGGCGTAGTGCCCGGTACTGAGAAGCGTCGCGCCCACGAGCACGGCGGCCTCATCGAGGATGCGAAAGCGCACCTCTCCGTTACAGGTAATGCATGGGTTGGGCGTGAGACCGGCGCGATAGCCCGCGATGAAGTCCTCAACAACCTCTGCCCGGAAGCGTTCGGAGGCGTCGATGACCAGATGCGGAATGCCGAGCACCGCGCAGGTCTCGCGTGCAAGGCGGACGGTTTCGGGCGCACAGCACGAGCGCTCGGCACGAGCCGCCCCGGGGTCGTGCCACAGCCGCATGGTCACCCCCACCACCTCAAACCCCTGGTCAACGAGCAGCATGGCCGCCACGGCGCTGTCCACCCCACCGCTCATGGCAACCGCGACACGCTTTTGACACAGCGACTGACCCCCATGGGGGTCTGACCCCGGTGGGGGCACCAGTCGGTCGGTATGCCAGTGCTCTATTGCGTTTGTGACTGCATCTGCCACCACGTCCACTCCGTGGCGGCGTTCCGGCCCCAGGCCCCCGAGGTCTGCGTCAAGCGAGGTTGCTGATACCCGCATGGCGTCGTCCATTGATGCGCCTCGCAGGCGCTCGCATGCCGCTGACGCTGCTGCGGTCGTGGCGCCGCATCCGCGCACACGAAAACCGGCGTCGGTCACCATTCCGTCTCTCACGGTGATCTCGATGATCGCGACGTCGCCGCACGCCTCGGCGCCGGCCTCGCCGGTGGCATCAGCGCGCACAAGACCGCCGGCGCCAACTGGGGAACCGAGGTGCCGCATTGCCTGTGTCGGGTACGGGGGCATGAACCGACGGTATCAGGCGAAATAGTGCTCCACCGTGCCGCCCCGGGGCGTGATCCGAACCTGCTCAAACAGGTTGGGTCTCGGGCGGGACCTCGCAAAGTGCGGCCCCGACTCCATGACCCTGGTCACGAGATACGGCTCGGAACTAAGTCCGGTTGCAAACACGGTCGAGCAAGGGCAACCGTAGACCCCACCCTGACCAGTTGCAACGGATGCAGGTGGGGTCCCGACGACCTATTTGCCGTACTTGGCGCGATTCTCCGCGATGAAGATGTTGAGCGCCTCCACGAGACCGGTATCAGCCGTGCGTACCGGGTAGGCGAAGGGCTCGCTGCCACGCGCGCCGCTGGCCAGCAGGATGCGGTGAGGCCAGGCCACTCTGATGTTCTTGACGAGCCCCGCCTGGTACTGAATGCACCCGAGGCAGCCACCGTAGGCAAATACCTTGCCCTTCGACACGAGGTCGACCGCGGCGGTGACGTCATTGGTGTACTTCACCGTGACGCCCATCACGCGGTACTGCGTGATCTGCTGCGTGATGTCCTTGTGGGAGGTGGAGCCCTTGGTGACAACCACGGTCTTTCCCGCCATGTCCTGCACGCTGCGGAGTCGTGTACCCGCACGCACGGCGAATGCACGGACACCCACGTAGTACGTGCTCGACCACGTCGTACCCGGACTTTCGGCGCGACGCTCCGCCAGGTTGGTGATGCCGGCGGCCGCGATGTCGCACTCATCCTTGCCGGGGCGCGTCCAGATTCCCTTGAACGGGGTGACCGATTCAGTCGCCACGGCAAGACCCTGCTCGGACGCGAAGTCTGTGAGGAAT
>CAMCOB010000019.1 GCA_945876305.1 Bifidobacterium breve | reverse complement strand
CCCATCGGCACCAAGCCGCTGCGATTCGCCACATTTCCCGATCCATCACCCGGTCCGGGTGAGGTGCTCATACGAGTGGGGGCATGCGCCGCGTGCCGCACCGACCTGCAGATCGCCGAGGGCGACCTGCGCGCCCGCACCATGCCCATCGTCCTTGGGCATCAGGTTGCCGGTCGCATCGAGGGGCTCGGCGAAGGGGTCACCGATTGGGCCGAGGGCGACCGGGCCGGCCTCACGTGGCTCGCCGGGTCGTGTGGCGACTGCGCCCACTGCCAGGCGGGCCGGGAGAACCTGTGCGTACAGGCAACCTTCACAGGATGGGACCGGCACGGTGGATTCGCCGAGATGGTGACGGCCCGCGCCGACGTGGTGGTGCCCCTACCCGATGGCCCCGACGATCGCCATCTGGCCCCGCTGCTGTGCGGGGGCGTCATCGGATTCCGCGCGCTCAGGGTGGCCGGAGTCACCCCCGGGTCCCGAGTGGGGCTCTACGGATTTGGTGCATCGGCGCTGCAGGCGATTCAAGTGGCGCGCCACTGGGGTTGCCGCGTCGCCGTCGCCACGCGCTCAGATGAGGGACGCTCCCGGGCGCTCGCAATGGGTGCCGAGTGGGTGGGTGGATACGACGACGCACCCCCCTTCCCCCTCGATGCCGCCGTCACCTTTGCGCCATCCGGCGACGTGGTGGTCGCTGCGCTCAAGGCGGTCGACCGTGGCGGCACGGTGGCCGTCAACGCCATTCACCTCGATCGCATCCCACAGTTCAACTACGGCGACCTGTGGTGGGAGCGATCGATACGCAGCGTCGCCAACGTCACCCGCGCCGATGCCCGCGACTATCTGGCGATTGCCGCGCAGATCCCGGTACGTACTCAGGTGGAGGAGTACGCACTTCCCGATGCAAACCGGGCCCTAAAGCGCATCGCGTCGGGCGAGGTGCAGGGTGCCGCGGTGATCATTCCCTGATCGCCGTGCCCCGGGGGCCGGCCGTGCGCCCCCGGGGCCGTGCGGTCATCCGAATCCGTCAGTGAGATGCGTGATCGCCCCCGTGAGGGCCTTCTTGAGCGCCTCGCCGACATCCGGGGCCCACCCCTTGGCGGCGACCGCAACTGCCGCAACAAGCAGGGTCACCATCACCACCATTCCCACGTACTCCACCGTTCCCTGACCGCGCTCATCGCGCAGGCGCCACCAGGTGGAGAGCGCCGCGGTATGCAATCGAGCCGTCATGCGCGCTGTCACCAGACCTCCCTCATCGTCGTCACCGGTCACCGTGATGGTGGCTGGGCCGGTAGTCACGCATCCAGACCGCCGCGTGCCATCGCGCGCGTGTATCTGCGCCACCTCAGCGCCGTCTCACGGCCTCGATGGCCCGAATGCGCAGGATCCGCGCGCCCCGCAAAATGAGCCAGTCGGCCGCCATCGCCCCGGCAGCGCGGGAGATCTTGAGAAAGCTCTCACGAAGCGGGCGGTCTCCGATACCCAGCGCGTCGCGGGCAATGTCACCACCGCTGCCCACCAACTGCCGTGCGGGACCCATACGCCCCTGCCCAAATATCCCCGCTGCCGTCTCGAGCGGGTGGCGGATGAGCCCCTCAGCCTGCGACCGCAGCTCATCAGTGAATCCCCCAAGGGCCTCGATTTCGCCGTCAACATTAAGCACACCCCACGACAGGAAGCCATCCCATACCCGGCGGAGTAGTCCCGGCTGACCCTGCCTGGCCGCCATATCTGTGGCCAACTGTCGCGACAGGCCACCGGCCACCGAAGGCCCCTCTGCGGCAACTGCCCCCAGCGGTGCGGTTACTCGCGCGATGATCGCGGGCGGGTGATCGGGCACTCGCACCACTCCCGATGCCCACAGCGCCATCCCCGCCATCAATAGCGCCACCACGAGCGTGATCCCCACATGCTCGACCGTGGCCTGCCCTCGCTGGTTCCACCGCCCCAATGCGTTGTCCATACATCGACCGTATGATCGCGAGGCGCACGCATGGGTGGCGCAACGTGCGCATTCGGCCACGCCTTCGCACCGATGCGGCCGAAGCGGCCGAAGCGGCGCTAGCCTTTCCTGTGTCCATTTGAGGAGCACCTGTGTCGATCATCAACTCGATGAGCAGCCGTGCCGGTCGCGTTGCCCGCGACATGAAGGGTTCCGTGCGTCGGGCACGTCTCGAAGGCGAGCGGCGCCTGCTTGAGCGCCGCCATCGAAGCGCGCTCGAGGCACTCGGGTCGCGGGCCTACGCCCTCATCCGCGACGGTGTTCTCTCAGGCGACGCACTTGCGCCGGAAGTTGCCGACGTAGAGAACCGCCTTGCGGCGATTGACGCGGCAGTGGCTGCGATGGAGCACGACGGCTCGGATGACCGCGAGGCTGCCCACGGTGAGCGCCAGTCTGCGGATATTGCATTCCCCATGGTCTCCGACGAGCCCAAGGACCCCGACCGGACCGGATAATTTCGTTGCAGTGGTGCCGTTTCCTGCCGGCCTGCACGAAATATCCCTTGCGAGATTGCTCGGCGGCGGTATGATTCTGGCCCCGGTCGCCCGACCGGAGACATGCGAGGAGCAGTCAGTGCGCACGGAGTCGGATCTCCAAGGACACCATCACGCCGACGCCCCGGGCTGTCACCGCTGCGGGCTTCCGCTGCTGGCATCAACCGACTTCTGCCCCTACTGCGAGCGCTCCATCCACGAGGGCGCCATCAGTCGCATCGCGCACTGGCGCCCGGCACAGATTCGCGATATTCGTCGGCCCATGATCACCGAGACGCGCCTCCTGGCCGCCGGCTTCGTCGTGTTTGCCCTCATTGCGGCGGCCAGCCTGGTCGCCGCGCTGGCCACCTGAACCCACCCCGAAGGGACCCCGCGTGCCGCGCATCACCGACAATGGAACCGAATTGTTCGAAGTCGGCGATGAGGTCGTGGGTGAGTTCCGCTGCTCCGAGTGCGACCTGCTTGTGACGTCACCCGAAGAGGCCGACGGCATTCTCGTGCTTCCCGCATGCCCGCTGTGCAAGTCGCCGGAGTGGCGCCGAGCCGGCTGACCAGCTACTCCGCCGGGTCGAGCCCGGTGAACACGTCGGATGTCTCCACGACGGTGAGGGTTTCGAAGGTGGCACTGCCCCGGGCGGAGAGCTCAGCGGTCATGTGCGCCACGGCGGCGTCACCCGGTGCCTCAATGACACTGAGGAAGTCGTAGAGCCCCAGCACGGCCCACTGGTCGATGACGCGGCCACCCAGGTCCTCGATTTCGCGATTCACCTCAAACAGGCGCTCAGGCGTGACGCGAAGCGTCTGAAGGCCCTGAGGGCTGATCGTGGCAAGGAGGATGTAGGTCGTCATGAGGCTGTTATCTAGTCTACCCGCGCGCCGTGCCACGGCGCGAACGCCATGCCGGAATAATCACGCTGAGCAGTCCTATGAGGGCCAGAAGCAGGCCGGCGATCAGCGCAAGCCAGGTGCCGGGGCCCACTGAGCTCTCGATGGGCGGCATCCGGTAGCCCTTGAGGGGAATGGCCGCAGCGCCCGCGCGCACAACGGCGGCGATGTCGGCCGGGCGCGTCACCAGATGGACGACTTCGGCGATGGCCATGGCCGCAATGACCAGGCCGGATATCAGCGCTCCCATGGCCGCAATCGCCCGGCGCCCGAGCGCCATGGCAAACCCGATTACCAGCATGCCCGCAACGGCCGCGACGAGCGCAACCACACCCTGCCACTCGCCCATTCCAGGCTCCGACACCACCAGCCGGGAGTTCACCGAAAGGATGCCCCATTCGAGCCCGGTGGCGATGATCACCACCGCCCCCAACAGCACCGCGATGACAAGGAACGCGAGCCGTCCCCCTGCACCATCGCCGCTCTTCACCCCTTCGGTCCTCGCCACAGGGCTATCCTGCCCTGCGAATCCCAACAAGGCCCTGGAAGGACCAGACAATGCAGCGTGACGCAGACCCCACACCCAACGAGCTCCAGCGTGCACTGCTCGAGTACCAGCCAACGGACCTCGAAGAGCTTCTCATCGCTTGGACCAAGGAGCACTGGAACATGGCCGCGCGGGCGATGGTCTACAACAAGCCCGAGGGCGACAAGATGGTCAGCGGCGTGTCAGGCGTGCGCTCCGATGAGGGGCAGCTGGTGATGCAGGTCGCCGCTCGTGTGGCTGTCTCCGAGCGTGAGCTCATGTGCCGCGCCGTCGCCGCCGTGCTGCCGGCATGGCTCGAGAGCACGTACGGCCTCACACCCGGTGGGCAGAAGAAGGACAAGAAGAAGGACAAGTAGGCACCGCGGGAACGGCGGGTTACTCCTTGGGCTCCATGGGGTAGCCCGCCTCGTTCCAGGCCTCAAAGCCCCCCACCAGTACGCCGACGCGAGAGCGGCCGCCATCGAAGGCCACCAGGGCGATCGTCATGCTCGTGGCCTCGCCGGGGCGATCACAGTAGAAGACGATCTCCTTGCCCTCCGGAAGGGATGGGATCTGGTTCTCGAAACCCACGGGGTCGAGGCGCAGCGCGCCCTTGATCTTCTGCTCAGCATCCCGGTACGTCAGGTCACGGACGTCGACCGGCAGCACGTTGTCGCCCATGCGGAAAGATGCATACAGGTCACCCGGCTGCCACTGCGTGATGTCATCCCAAGCCACTTCGCCATTCCTCTCGATTCACGACGTAACGCAGTCGCGACTTTACCAGCGGGCGCTATGCCCGCGTGCTGCCCCACTGCTCGTCGTGCACCAGCGATCTCCAGCCGCGGAAGCTCTTTTTCAACGCGGGAGGCAGGCCATCGGGGAACGACTCCGGATAGCCGAGCGGGCTCACCAGCACCGGATCCACCTCGCCCGGTAGCCCGAGAATGGCGCGCAGCCGATCCTTCTCAAAGCGCTGGAACGCCGACGTGGGCACCGTGCCGAGCCCCTCTGCCCGCGCTGCCACCATCAGGTTCTCCATCGCAAATGCCACCGAGAGCAGGTCATCCACGTACCCACCCTCAGCCATCGAATCGGGGTAGTTCCCACGGGGCACCAGCAGCGCAACAATCCACACCGGCGCGATGCGGTAGGTGCTGAGGATTTTCTCGGCGTACTCCCCACACTGCCGACGGTGCTCATCGTCATCGAGGTCACGCTGAGGGCGCATATTGGCGAAGTACTGGGCGCCGCCGGCGATGATCAGGTCGGCTATCTCGCGGCGCCGCTCTGCATCCCGCACCACGAGCAGGCTCCAGGCCTGCGAGCCGCTGCCGGTGGGTGCGGCGAGCGCAGCACGGAGCAGCCCATCCACCACACCATCGGCGATGGGTCGATCGGTATACGTGCGCACGGCCTTGCGCTTGCGGATTGCCTCAATCGCGTCCATCGGAATGCCCTTCCTTCAGTCTGCCCGCCGGGATGCGGGAAGGATACGGCGCGGCTACGACAGTAGGTCCAGCGCGTGCTCGGCGTCCCCGGTCGACTTCACCTTGTAATCGGCGTGGAGGATCTTGCCCGTGGCATCAATCACAAAGGTGCTGCGCTCCACGCCCATGTACTTCTTGCCGTACATCGACTTCTCCACCCACACGCCGTACGCCTCAAGGGTCGCGTGCGACTCGTCGGAGAGCAAGGGGAACGTGAGCCCCTCCTTGTCGCGAAACTTCACAAGGCGCGATACCGGGTCGGGACTGATGCCGAGGACGGCGGCACCGCTCTTGGCGAACGCCTTCAGGTGATCGCGGTATTCGCATGCCTGAGCGGTGCACCCCGAGGTCATGGCCTTCGGATAGAAGTAGACGATCACGGGCGAGCCCCTGAGCGACGACAACGTGACCTCCGTGCCGTCATCGCAGGCGAGGGTGAAGTCGGGGGCCATCTGGCCGGGCAGAAGATGCGCCACGGGTTTTTCTCCTGGTCGGTTCGGTTTGGGCGCGACGACGCTACCCGTTTGCACAAGCGGCAGGAAGCGAGTGTGGCCCACGGGTGACGGCGGCCTGACGCTGAGGCAGGACTTCTCCACCATCCCTCGCCGTGACGACCATCTTCAACCGCATCGCCCCATCGGAACGCGGGGTCATCCTGGCCACTGTCGCGGTGTCGGCCATTGCCGCGTTCCTCTGGCCCGTCATGGCGATGGCCTAGACTTCGCGTATGTGGTCGCTCGCTCCATCACGCGTTGACATCCTGGCGTGGACCACGGCGATTGTGCTCGCGGTGGCCGGTACCTTCATCGCCTCGGCCGGAGGGGCACGGCTCGGGGCGGCACTCACCGTCGGCGAGATCATCCTCATCGCAGTCGTCGTCGCCTTTCTGATCGTGGACGGCACCCGACACCGCGACGCCTCCATCCCCGGGACCGGAGACGACTGATGGCCGACGGCGCATTCGGGCCATCCGCACGGCGGTGGCTCGGGGTGCGCGAGCGCATGCTCGACCCGGGCAGGCGATCACTCACCACGGGTGAGGCAGCGGCGATGATCGGCGTGAGCATCCCCACCATCCGGCTGTGGGCGGATTCCGGACGGGTTCCGTGCCATCGCACCGCTGGTGGGCACCGCAGGTTTGAGGTGGAGGAGATTCGCGACTGGCTGCGCAGCACCGGGGCGCCTCCACCACGCGCAGTTCGTGCTGCGCCATCACAGGTGGACTTTCTCCCGTGCCCCCGGATGGCAGGCGTGCTCGTTGATCTCATCGGGGCCGTCGCCGTGCGCGCAACGCGCCACGAGACAGGTGGCCCTGACCGCCCGGTTCCCATGCCGAGCAGCAACCGATCCCTCGAGGACGCCTCCCGTTATGTGCGCCCGCTTGCCCGCACGCTCGAGCTCGGGCGCCTCGGCCAAATGGAGGACCGGGCCGAGGCAGCTGGTCTGCGCGGAACCGTTCGCGGACAGGAGGTAGAGGTGCTCATCCAGGACCGCCGCCTCTCCGCCGCCATGATCGCCGAGGCCGAGCACGCCATCGCTGGCGGCGCCGACGTGGAGGAGTTCGGGCTGGCCACCCTGCACTCGGTGGCCGAGCATCTCACGGCCGCGCTCGTGCGCGGACTCGCCGGGCTGCAGTCGGAGGTTCCCGAAATGCCCGCCGCGCCGCTCGAGTAGCCGGAAATGCCAGAGGCCCGCCGAAGCGGGCCTCTGGGTTAGCGAGCCGTAAGCCGGATTCTGTCGTGGACAGTCATCCATCTGGGACCCCCGTTGCCGGGTGCCTCATGCGGCCTACCTGGGACTGGGCGAGCAACCCGTAACGCCCCGATTTGGCCTTGCACCGAGTGGGGTTTACCCAGCCGACCTGTCACCAGGCCGCTGGTGCGCTCTTACCGCACCTTTTCACCCTTACCCCCGAAGGGGCGGTTTCGTTTCTGTGGCACTTTCCCTCGGGTTTCCCCGGCTGGCCGTTAACCAGCACCCTGCTCTGCGGTGTCCGGACTTTCCTCGAGGCCGAAGCCACGCGACTGCCTGGCTCGCAGGCGAAACCGTAGCGCGCCGGGGCCGTGCGCCCATAGCCCCCCGGCGCACCACGCCGCTGCTAGATGTCGCGCATCACTCCCACCACGCGACCAATCACCTTGATATCCGTGCCGCGAATTGGCTCATAGGCGTCATTCTCAGCCTCTAGGCGCACACCGCCCGGCTCGCGGTACACGCGCTTGACAGTGGCCTCGTCTCCAAGCAGCGCCACCACGATCTGGCCATCGCGCGCAGTCTGCTGCTGCTTCACCGCCACGAGATCACCATCGAGGATGCCTGCGTTGATCATCGAGTCGCCCTTGACGCGCAGCAGGTAATCGGCAGCGAATGGGGCAGCCACCCAGTCCTCAACATGCTCATCAGCCAGAATCGGTGCGCCTGCCGCCACGGACCCAACCAGGGGCAGCGAGGCCTCCGGGCGGTTGCCCGACGACGACGTGCGTCCACCGGGCAGCCCCACCAGCATGGCCCTCGGCTTGGAGGGGTCGCGCCGCAGATGTCCACCCGCTTCGAGCTTCTCCAGATGGCGGTGCACGGTCGATGGCGATGCCAAGCCCACGCCGGCGCCGATCTCGCGCACGGTGGGTGGATAGCCATGGCGCTGCACGTGATCCTCGATGAAGATGAGGATCTCGGCCTGTCTGCCCGTCGGTGCCTCAGCCATTCGGTACAACTCCACGGTCGGTGACGTCGAACTGGTGTTCGCCACCATACCATTCCCTCCTGCTGCTACATTGCCCGCCGCTGCCTGATCAGTAATTGGGCTGTGCGTGCGGTCGTGGCGGAATTGGTAGACGCGCAAGGTTGAGGGCCTTGTGACCCCTAGGGTCGTGGAGGTTCAAGTCCTCTCGGCCGCACCTGCAGAGAGCCCCGCATCGCGGGGCTCTCGTCGTTTTTCGCCGCCGCAACGACCCCCAAAATTGCACCCCGCCCGCCGGATGACCCACAGCGGGCGGGGTACGGAAATGATGGCGCGGGGTCGAAACGCGACCCGGCGGGATACCTATCCGAAGATCCACTCGGTGATCTGCACGGCCCAGGCCGTGGCGTACATCGAGAAGACACCCATCAGGTACAGCGCGATGCCGGCGCCGATGAGGGCGATAAGGGCACCAACGAACTTGACGGGCAGGGATCGGACGAGAGAAGTATTCACGCCCGGAACTCTACCTCCATCTGCGGGGACCGGTCGCCCCGAACCGGGGGGCCAAAGGTCACCGACGCAAATCGCTAGAGCGCGCGACCGAGGACGTAGGTCGAGAGAAAAAACAAGACGGAGATCACCACGGTGATGCGCGTGAGGTTCTTCTCGACGATCGCCGATGATCCACCGTATGCAGAGCCGGAGCCACCCACGCCGAAAGCGCCGGAGAGACCGGCGTCCTTCCCGCTGTGCATGAGCACCATAACGATGAGCAGCACGCAGAGGATGCAGTGGATGGTGACGAGTACGGCGATCACGGCGCGGGAGACTAGCAGCGGCCCGCTGTCCGGTGATGCGATCGCCACAGGCGGTCATCAGCCTGACCCCACGCACCGGGCCGCGGTATTCGGCACACTTGACCGCGTGACCGGCGAACTGCTGAACCCATCGTCCTGCCCCGGGTGCTTCGTATGCGGATCCGAGAACCCCTCGGGACTCGGCCTGCACGTGCACCGCGACGGCACCGATGCCGTGGCCATCTGGGTCCCCAGCGCCACGTATCAGGGCTACCCCGACCGCCTGCACGGCGGCATCATCGGGCTGCTGGTGGATGAGATGCTGGTGTACGCAGGCGCGCCCCACGACCTGTGGGGCATGACCGCGAAGGTGCGCTACTGGCTGCGTAAGCCCATCGCGCTCGAGGGCGTGGAACTGACCCTGCGCGGTCGCCTTATCCAGCAGAGCGGCCGCGGCTTTCGCGCAGTGGTGAGCGTGCATTCGGGTGAGACCCTCGTGGCCGAGGGCGAGGGCATGTGTGTACTGCGCGCTGATTCCGGTGGCGCTGAGTAGCATCGGCCACCATTCCGACCGCTCCAACCGGAGGCACCACCACATGACGCTGATCCGCCTGGGTCACAGCCCGGACCCCGACGACGCGTTCATGTTCTACGCGCTCGCCAAGGACCTGATCCCCACCCACGGGTTTGAGTTCGAGCACGTGCTGCGCGATATCGAAACGCTCAACCGCTGGGCGATGGAGGGGCGCCTCGAGGTCACCGCGATCTCGGTGCACGCCTATGCGAGCGTGGCCGACAAGTACCGCCTGCTCCCGCACGGGGCATCAATGGGCGAGCAGTACGGCCCCATGGTGGTGGCGCGTGAGGCCATCGACCCCGCCTCACTCCCCAGCCTGAAAGTGGCCGTACCGGGTCTCCTCACCAGCGCATTTCTTGAGCTGCAGCTGGCTGTGGGGCGCATTGCCGAGCCGCTCGTGGTGCCGTTTGACGAGATTCTGGACGTGGTGGAGCGTGGCGATGCCGATGCCGGGCTGGTCATCCACGAAGGGCAGCTCACCTACGAGAGCCAGGGCCTGATCAACATTCTTGATCTCGGCACGTGGTGGCACGACCTCACCGGAGGCCTGCCGCTTCCCCTCGGCGCCAATGCCGTGCGTCGCGACATCGAGGGCGATGAGATGGTGCGGCTGTCGCACGTGCTGCGCGACAGCATTCAGTACAGCCTCGACAACCGGGAGGGCGCGCTGGCCTACGCAGCCGAGTACGGCCGCGGCCTGGACGACGTCCTTAACGATCAGTTCGTTGGCATGTACGTCAACGACCGCACACTCGACTACGGCGAAGATGGCCGTGAAGCCGTTCGCGAATTGCTGCGCCGCGGCGTTGAGGCCGGGCTCATCGACCATGCCGTGTCCGTCGACTTCGTGGAGGACTGACCGGGTGGCGGATCGCGACTGGGAAGCCGAGATCGATATCTGGACCGAGCGGTTCAGGCACATCCCCGATCCCCCGGCCGCATTCGCGAACGCGATCAGCGATGGATGGAACCCGGAGGATCGCCAGGCCCTTGCAGCCGAAGCGGCCGCCTACGCCGTGCGCCACGAGGGATGGGTCGCCCAGATCATCGGTGGCGATTGGGATCTGGTGCGGCTCGACCTGCGCGACCCGTGCGGTGCATGTGCCCGGTATGGGGGATCGCCCTACTCGCTCACAGGCGCCACTCCCGATCTGCCACCGTCCCCGCCGCTGCCCATCTGCCCATCGTGCCGGCACACGCTCAACCTTCTCACGCCCTTCTTCATGCAAAGCGTGGGGACCCACCCCGAGGACCTCGCCGCCGAGGCGGTCCCATACGAGCCGATCGAGGATTGACCCCGTGAGTACCGATGCCCGCCAGCCGGGACCCATCACATTTGGCGAACTGCTCTCGCGCGCATGGCGCATGTACCGGGCAGAGCCGTTGCTGTTCCTTATTCTCACCGCGGTCACCGTGATCCCCGTGGGAATCCTGTCGGGCATCGCCAGCGCGGCCGCCACCGACGCAACCAGCACGCAGCGTGCGGCAGCGGTCATCTTCATCGCCGTCATCCCGGCGCTGTTGCTGCTCCCCGTCAGTGGGGCAGCCGTGGCGATGGCCACCGTGCGCCGCCTCACCGGCGACCGCATCAGTGCCGGTGCCGCCCTCGAGCGTGTGGGGGTGCGGTTCTGGATCCTCTTCGGCGCCTTGGTGCTGGTGACACTCGGCGTGATCGTGGGCCTCTTCGCCCTCGTCATCCCCGGAATCTTCCTTGCGGTGCTGTGGCTCTTTGCCGGGCAGGCGGCCGTTATTGAAGGCAAGGGCGTGACCGACTCCCTGCGCCGCAGTCAGGATCTGATCCGCGGGTCCTGGTGGACGGTCTTTCTCGCGTGGCTCCTCATTCAGGTGGTGGCGGGCGTGGCGCAGGTGCTCATCGGGGTGATCGGGGTGCTCATCTTCGTCTCCCTCGACGGCACGGCTCTTACTGCCGCCAACACCATTTGGAGCACGCTCACCCAGCTGGTGGTGCAGCCCTTCGCCCTCATCGCATTCGCGCTGCTTTACGCGGACCGCGTCATCAGGGTGGACGGCCACCTGCCCGAATAGGTGCCGGGGGAACATCGCGGTCGCGGGGCGACCGGCGGGGCCCACACCACCCCGGCCGGGTGCAATCCTCTCCTGACGTGAAGGAATGATGATCGCGGCGAAATCCCCACCAAACCTGGCGATGCGGGTGGGTGTTTACAAATCGCCCGCATTGCCGCGGCTATACCTCAACATCCGGGTCACCAAGTGTTACCCGTGACCCCACAGGTCTCTTACAACCTGCTGCGAGGTTGTCCGCATGGCCACTCTCACACCGCTCCCCACGATCCCGTCCGCCGCAATCGGGGACACACTGCGGCCGGCGCTCTCGCGCCAGGACCTGTTCGACGGGATTCCACGAAGGGACCTTGACCTCCTCGACGCCCGCCTGCCTTTGGTGCGCTGGGCCCGGGATGCCGAAAGTCCGGCCGCGCTCATGCGCGGTGACCACGTGTACCTGGTTCGCCAGGGACGCATCGCCCTCTACGACTCACCCGACCAGGGTCCTGACGTCATGACCGCCATCGTCGAGCCAGGCGCCGTGTACTCGTCGCTCGGTCTCGAACGCATGCCCCGTGCGACGGCGCTTGAAATGAGCGCAGTCACACCACTTCCGATCCACGCCGTTGAGGCACTCGTCACCCGCTACCCGCGGTTTGGCGTAAACCTCGCCGTGGCGCTCTCGAGCAGGCTCATCAACTTGCGCGAGACCGTCGGCATCGTGTCGGAGATGCGGGTGGAGGACCGGCTGCGACGCAGGCTTCACCAGATCGCCGAGCAGATCGGCACGGCCGCCCCTGAGGGCGTCCGGATTGGTCTCGACCTCACACATGCACAGTGGGCATCGCTCATCGGCGCATCGCGTGAGGCAGTGACCACCGCCTTCGGCAAGCTCCGCACCGCCGGAGAGGTGGAGATGGACGGCCGCGCGATCACGATCCCGTGGGGCGCCATGCGCGCCGCAGGGGAGCCCGCCGTACTGGCGAGCTAGCGCACGAGTGGGATGGTGGTGGTGCCCGGGGCTCTGGGTGCCACCGCCGGAACCGCCCCGCGGTCATCACGCCGGTGGGCAGGGCATTATTCACGCGTGGCACCCGAGCGCAGACCCTCGTCGCAGTCGCGACCACCCCGCAGACGTCCGCCCCGGGGGCGGCGACGCGTGAACCCTCTGCTCATCGGACTGGTTGCCCTCGTGGTGATCATCGCCGCCATCGGGCTGGCGACGCGTGGCGGTGATGCCCCGACATCACGGGCCACCGCCGACCCCGTCATCCCCGCCGTCACCACCCCGAGCGCATCAGCCGATCAGCTGGGGCCGCTCGATCAGGAGCTGGTGAGCATCGGGGAGAAGGGCGTGAGCATCCATAGCGCCGGAGGACGCCGCAAGGTGGTGGCGCTCACTTTTGACGATGGCCCCGGCAAGGACACCCCATCCGTCCTGTCGATCCTCAAGCAGAACAACGTGCCGGCCACATTCTTTGTGGTGGGAAGGGAGATCCAGGCCAACCCGCAGATGCTGAGCCAGCAGATCGCGCAGGGAAGTCAGATCGGCGTCCACACGTGGGATCACCAGGACATGACCAAGTTGTCACCAGCGAAGCAGCAGAAGCAGATCGTGGATACCCAGAACGCGATCATCAATGCGACCGGCACGCCCAGTCGCCTGTTCCGTGCGCCCTACGGCGCGGTAAGCCCGTCGGTGATCGCAACGGCCGAGAAGAACAAACTGCTGTCAGTGCTCTGGGAGACCGACACCAACGACTGGCAGCAGCCGGATGCCGCCACGATTGTGCAGCGTGTGATGTCGCAGGTGAGCCCGGGCACGATCATCCTGCTGCACGATGGGGGTGGCGACCGCGCCAACACCGTCGCTGCGCTGCCCACAATCATCAAGGAACTTAAGAAGCAGGGCTACGACTTCGCCACTGTCGGAGACCTCGTGATCTCCGACCCACCCACCGCCAGCGACATGTCGGTGGACGGCAAGGGCGTCACCGAGTAGCGCGCGCCGGGGCCGCGAGGAAGCGGTCCACCTCCACACACCACGTGTCGTCTTCGCCCGCAGCGACGGCCGTGATGCCGAGCGACCGGGCCGCCTCAAGGTTCTGCGGCTGATCGTCGACGATGAGCACATCCTCGGCGGCGGTGCCATCGGCCAGGAGCACTGCCCATGCCGCGGGATCGGGCTTCACGTGCCCCCCGACGCTCGAGATGACCACGTGATCGACCACATCTGCGAGACCGGTCTGTGCCAGCACGGGCAGAAGCCACTCATGCCGGTGGTTGGAGATGATCCAGATGTCGGCGACCTCGCGCCATGCGGCCACGCGCGCCGGGTCGATACGCGGGCGCAGGTTGAGGATTGCCATACGGTCGGACGCATCGGGCACCGGCACCCCGAGGGCGTGCCAGAAGGCTGATTCGGGAACACGACCACCCCAGTAGTCGTCACGAAAGGGGCCCCGGATGAGGTCGCGCACTGCGCTGGGATCCACGCCCAGACGATCGGCGGCCCGTGCTGGGAAGGTGGGCATGAGCGAATCGATGAGGACTCCACCGGCGTCGAGTCCGAGCCGGCGGGTCAGGCGGCGGGCCCCGTGGCCACGTGGATGGCAGCGGCGGCACGTGCCGCCTGCGCAACGGCCACGTCGAGGGCCGTCACATTGCCCCCCTCCGCGGCATCCGCGGCGGCGCGGAGCGCCGACGCCAGAGTGACGTCAAGCGGCGTGACGCGCTTGCGCTGCGACTCCAGGCGCTGGTCGTCCAGCCGCGCCGCCGACAACTGCTCTGCCGCCCGCTCGGCGCGTGCTGCAGCGGCAGCGAGGCCAGCTGCTGCTGCCTGTGCCTGGGCCGCCGTGAGACCATCGGGCAGGGCGTCGAGGCGGATGCTGGCAGCGCGGGCGGCGGCCACCGCCTCACGTACGAGCGCCAGATAATGCGACGGGGTCACTGTTGTGCCGGGCGCGACCTGCGCGGTGGGCACCGGATCGGGCGCACCGCCACAACCGGCGAGCCCGGCCGTGCCCAGCACGGTGCTGACGATCAGGACGAGGGCTGCGCGGCGGATGGGATCCCCCTCAATGCGATGAGCAGTTGTGACGTGGCTGACTTTAGGCCCACCTTGCCGGACGCCTTGAGTGCACCCCGCATCTGGCGCATGGTGGCCACGATCGGAACGATGGCCGCCAGCAGGCGCCGCTGCTCGGCCGTGAGTGCCGGGTCGCCCAGGTGCAGGGCACCGAACTCGCGCACCTCGCGTGTGATGTCGTCAACCACGCCATCCACCTCGATATTCGATGCCTGGGCGCCCTCACCCGACAGTGCGGTCGTGGCAATTACCCCCATACGCTCGGCCGGCTGCACCAACTGGCGCACCGACTCGACGAACGCTGCAGGGGATGTGGTCTGCACCTGCACGGGCTGCTCGCCCGACCCGCATCCGGCGAATGCCAGTGCGATGAGGGCGAACACCCCAGCGGTGGATGCCACGCGACCGATCATGGCTGAAGCCTACGGGCATCCTTCGGCGACACACCGCCGATAGTCACGGGGGCGGCGGCATACGTGGTCGGTAGGCTGCGGCCGCCCTTCGAACCGGAGCAACACGTGACTCAGCCGGCATCGTCCGACCTCTGTATCGCCACCGTACGAACCCTCGCTATTGACGCCGTCCAGAAAGCGAACTCCGGGCATCCCGGAGCACCGATGGGCCTTGCGCCCGTTGCCTGGCGCATCTTCGAAGGACAGCTCAGGCACGCGCCCGGCGACCCTGCATGGCCCAACCGCGACCGCTTCGTGCTGTCTGCCGGCCACGCATCGGCCCTGCTTTACGCGCTGCTGCACCTCACCGGCTACGACCTGCCGCTTGAGGCCCTCAAGCAGTTCCGGCAGTGGGGCAGCATCACACCGGGGCACCCCGAGCTGGGTGTGACTGCCGGGGTTGAGGTGACCACCGGCCCACTCGGACAGGGGCTCGCCGACGCGGTGGGCATGGCACTGGCCGAGCGCATGCTTGCCGCCCAGTTCAACCGCCCCGGCCACGAGGTGATCGACCACCACACGTGGGTTATCTGCTCCGACGGCGACCTGATGGAGGGCATCTCGCACGAGGCTGGTTCCCTCGCCGGCTTCCTGGCGCTTGAGCGCCTGGTGGTGGTGTACGACGACAACAACATCAGCCTCGACGGGCCCACGTCGATGTCGTTCGGCGACGATGCCACCGGCCGGTTCACCGCCTACGGGTGGCGGGTGCTGGAGATCCACGACGGCAACGACCTCGACGAGATCAACCGCGTGCTCGACAACGCACGCGCGTCCGATGGCCGGCCGACCATGGTGCGCTGCCACACGCACATCGGCTTCGGGGCGCCGGGAGTGCAGGACACCAACAAGGCGCATGGTGCCCCGCTGGGCGAGGAACAGGTACGCCTTGCCAAGAAGGCCTACGGATGGCCCGAGGACGCCCAGTTCCTGGTGCCCGACGAGGTTGCAGCGTGGGCGGGCGAACTGCGTACGCGCGGTGCCGGATACGTGGCCGAGTGGGAGACCGCGATGGATGGCTACGCCGCCGACTTCCCGGCACAGGCAGCTGAACTGCGTCGGCGTCTGGTTGGCGACCTGCCCGCCGGGTGGGATCAGCACCTGCCCGAGTTCCCGGCAGGCGAGTCGCTGGCCACGCGTGTGTCGTCAGGACAATCGCTCAACGGCCTGGCTGCAGGAATCCCGGAGTTGGTTGGCGGGGCGGCCGATCTGGCGTCGTCAACCAACACCACCATCAAGGATGGCGGCGACGTGACTCCCGGGTCGTACTCGGGGCGCAACCTGCACTTCGGTGTGCGTGAGTTCGGCATGGCCGCCGCGCTCAACGGAATGGCCGCCCACGGCGGCTTCCGTGTGTTCGGCGCCACCTTCATGACCTTCTCCGACTACATGAAAAATGCCATTCGCATGGCATCCCTCATGCACCTGCCCGTCATCTTCGTGTTCACACACGATTCAGTGGCCGTGGGCGAAGACGGCCCCACCCACGAGCCGGTCGAACAGCTCGCTGCCCTCCGCGCCATTCCCGGGCTGGTCACCCTGCGCCCCGCCGATGCCCGCGAGACCGCTGCCGCCTGGCGACAGGCCATCGCACGCACCGACGGGCCAACGGTGCTCGTCTTTACACGCCAGGCGCTTCCCACCATGGATCTCGACCCGCCGGTAGATAAGGGCGGCTATGTGGTGGCACCGGGAGACGACGTGGCGCTCATCGCCACCGGCTCAGAGGTGTCGCTCGCAGTCGAGGCACGGGCCCTTCTCGCCGCGGACGGCATTTCGGCACGTGTGGTGAGCATCCCCTCGTGGGAGATATTCGGCGCGCAGCCCGAGGCCTACCGCGACGAGGTCCTTCCGCCGGCCATCCTCGCCCGCGTGGGTGTGGAGGCCGCATCACCGTTTGGGTGGGAGCGCTGGACCGGTACCTACGGACGCATCGTCGCCATCGACCGCTTTGGTGAGTCAGCACCGGGTGCCCTGGTGATGGAGAAACTTGGAATGACCGCAACCGCAGTGGCCGACGCCGCCCGTGCATCAATCGCAAAGGCAGCACGGCGATAAACTTTGAGATGCGCCCCGGACCGGCGAAGGGGCTCGTGGAAGACGCCATCGCCGATGCCGAGGGCCGCGGACTCATCGGGCACGTGCGGGCGGGCGATCCCGCTGCATGGGGGGCGCACGCCGATGCCGCGCGCGACTGGATTGGCTGGCTTCGGGCTCCCGAGGCAATGCGACCGCATATCGCCGACATCGACTCACTGGTGGCCGCCTGCCATCAGGAGGGCATCCGCCACGCGCTCATTCTGGGGATGGGCGGATCGAGTCTGTCGCCCGAGGTCACCCGCCGCACGTTCGGCCATGGTGACGGCATTGAGCTGCGCGTGCTCGATTCCACCGACCCGGTGGCAGTGGCCCGCATCACTGAGGGCGTCGACCCCGCCAAGTGCCTGGCCATCGTCTCAAGCAAGAGCGGTACCACGGCAGAGCCGCTGGCATTCGCCGCGCACGTGGGGCTGTTCATCAAGGACGCCCTGGGTGAGGCCTGGCGCGACCGCTTTGTGGCCATCACCGACCCGGGCACTCCCCTGGCCATTCGCGCCGCCGACGAGGGCTGGCGCATGGTGGCCGAGAACATGCCCGACGTAGGTGGCCGCTTCTCGGCCCTCACCCTGTTTGGCCTCATCCCGATGGCCCTCGCCGGGGTGCCCGTCGCCGACGTGCTCGACCGTGCGGCTGCCGCGCGCGAGGGATCGGATGGCCCGCGGCTGGGCGTGGCACTCGCCGCCCTGGCCAGATCGGGGCGCGACAAGCTCACCATCGTTGCCGACCCTGGTATCGGATCGTTCGGGCTGTGGGCCGAGCAGTTAGTGGCCGAGAGCCTTGGCAAGGACGGGGAGGGGATCATCCCGATCGCTGGCGAGCCCCTGGGCGACCCTGATGAGTACGGGTTCGACCGCGTCATCCTGCACTTGCGGATCACGGGCGAGCACGACGACGACGTGGCGCTGATCGGTGCATCGGGTATTCCCGTCTTCGTGCTCGACCTGCGCGAGCCCCTCGACGTGGGTGCGCTCTACATGACCCTCGAAATCGCCATCGCCACGGCGGGTGCCGAGCTTGGGATCAACCCCTTCAACCAGCCCGACGTACAGGCGGCCAAGGACGCCGCCAACACGGCGCTGGCATCTGAGGATGGGATCCCGAAGGATGATCGCGAGGGCCCCGAGGCCATCGCCCGCGCCATCGGAATGCTGGAGGGGGGCGACTACCTGGCGCTCCTCGCCTTCACCACGCCCACGCCGGGTGGCGAGCGCCATCTCAACGCTATCCGCGCCGCCGTGCGTGCCAGCACGAAGTCCGCCACCACCGCCGGATGGGGCCCCCGGTTTCTGCACTCCACCGGGCAGCTGCACAAGGGTGGCCCGGGCTCGGGCGTGTTCGTGCAATTCCTCGGGCCGGGCGGTCCGGACCTGCCGATTCCCGGCCAGGATCACACCTTCGGCGACCTGCTCCGGGCACAGGCCATCGGCGACGCGCAGGCGCTGGTGGAGCGTGGTCGCCGCGTGGTGCGCATCGATCTGGGCGACGACCCAGAGGCCGCGCTGGCAGTGGCCGCACGGGTGGCCGCGGCCACGGTGGCTCCCTAGCTGTCGTGCCTACAGAGGTCCCGAACGGCCACTCGGCAATAGGCCGGATCTCCCGTAAGGCAGTGGGCGTCAAACCTCCCAGTCCACAGGAGTCCCGGATTGCCGCACCCGAATGCGCGGATGACGCCACAGCGGCGTCATGAGTTGGTTCTGCTCATCGCAGATGGCGCGTCCTACCGCGACTCCTTCTCGGTGTTCGGGGGAGCGGTCTCCACCA
>CAMCOB010000018.1 GCA_945876305.1 Bifidobacterium breve | reverse complement strand
GAGGGCACTCCTGCAGAGGAGTACGAGCCCGAGGACGCCGCTGACCCCTCTGGGCCACGTGCCCGCGAGGGTCTCGCCACGCTCTACCTGTGCGAGCGCGGTCACCGCACCCTCGCCATCTGGAGCGAGGCCCCCAGCACGTGCCACGCACGGCCCACGCGCAGTGGTCCGGAGTGCGGCCGTCAGGTGTACCACTCCACTGAGCTGCCGGAGCAGGTGCAGAAGGCACTTAACCCGATCAAGGCCTCCAAGAAGTCCTCAAAGGGCTAGCAGCCGCCCGCAGAGCACTACGCGACGGGCGCCTTCCGGGCGCCCGTCGTCGTTTTGGCTAGATACAGAGGTCCTTGCCCATGACCCCAACGCACGCCCTGAACGGCGACAGTTGGAAGCTCGCACTCAGGTTGACGCCAAATGAATACCAGGGCCCCCATGACCATTCCCACGGGGCATACCAGGGCTCGGCGTCCCACGTCTGGATGTCCACGCTGACGTTGACATTCCCGTCAATGCTGGCGTAGGGCGCCTGGCTTCCGACGAACAGCGTGAGGTTCACGGCGAAGCAGCCCTGAGCCTGCACGATGAGCAGGTTGATGGTTCCCGAGCACTTGTTGGTGTTGAACACCGCGGATGCGGAGAACGTGCCGTCTGACGACATGTTGATGTTCGTGACGAAGTTGAATCCAGCGGCGGCGATGTTGCCGCTCAGCGAGAACTGCACGGGGCCCAGCTGGCTGCAGTTGTTGGCGCAGTTGGTGAACGTGACCGTTCCATCCATGGTGGCGCCGATGGACGGGAATCCCATCGTGCCGCGCAGCGATGCGTAGAAGAGTGGTATGCCGCCGGTCTTCGCACCCTGGACGAATGAGATGGTGCCGTTCGCCTGTATCTGTCCGCTCGATGGGTCGCCCACGCTCATCGCGACGTTGGCTTCGACGCTCATGTCGGTGGGCGTCTGGGTGAGGGTGACGTCGGCGTGCCCGACGTTGAATCCCGCAAGCACCAGACGGTCGACCGCACCGCGAAGGGTGACGGAGGGCACGCCGTTGATCTCGGTGAAGCGGCCGTTGATCTCGACGACGGTGTCGCCGATATTCAGCTGTGCGCGTCCTGTCACCTCCACGTTGCCACCGGCGTTCGACACATGTGCCGCCACATTCAGTTGCAGACCCGCCAACCCGAGGTTGCCCGAGCCGTCAAACGCGAAGTCGCCGTTGCTCTGGAACGCCCCTGACACGTTGACGGTGCCACCTGCTTGCTCTGTGCCCAGTGTGAGTGCGGCTGAGGCGGTGGCGTACGCGGTACCGCCCACGTCGCCGATCGCCACCGAGCCGGTGGTCTCGAACTCGCCGAGATTCAGCGACACGTTGTTGGCCGACAGGCTGAAGTCGCCCGTGGTGGGGGCCACCTGCTCGCCGGTCACCGTGCGCACCGTCTGCGTGCAGCCATCCTTGTAGACGAACGTGCCCTGCAGGGTCGCCTGAAACACCGTGCCGATCTGGACTGTTCCCTCAAAGGCAGCGCATGCCGGCTCGATGTCGAGTGTGGCCGGTTTATCGGCGCTCCCGATGTTGAAGCCGGCAGCGGTGGTGAGTGCCACTTTCGCGTGCAGTTGGAAGTCGCCTGTCGACTCGCTGTAGCTCATCTGGAACTCGCCGTCGGCCGTGGCGACATCCGCGATATCGATCTTCGCCTGAATATCAAACGAGATGTCTTCGACCACGCCGTTGTCGATCGCCACCTTGAATTCGCGGACATTGAGCATCTGGCCGAGAATGTTCACCTTGCCGGCGGCGGAGATGCTCACCTTGTTCACGCCCGGACCCACCTCGACGGCGGCGCTGAAGCGCATGTCCTCCAGCGTGAAGCCATCAACGGAGATGGCGCCCACCTGCTGCACCTCGAGCGAGGCCGACGTGGTGTCTCCCGCCTGCCTCAGGTTTCCCAGCACCTTCACGCCGTTTCCGAAGATGGTGAAGCCACCCGAGAACGACACCTCGTTGACGCCGGCGGCCTCGTCGAGATGCACCTTCAGCTGCGTCTCGTCGAACGCAACACCACCAACGGTGAATGCCCCGATGTCCAGGTGGCCGTCAAACTTCAGCGTGGGCTCGATCACGAGGGTGGCTCCGACGTCAACTGGGGTGTCGAGGATTGTTCCGGAGAACTGGATCGAGAACCCGGGCGCAATGGGCTTGCTGTCGGGCGAAAGTTGGCAGCCGGAGGGCGCAAGGATGAACTGGAAGAAGCTCGCAGTGGCGACGCCGCCACCCAGCTGCAGCACGGCGGGTCCACCCTGCTTGCCCACTTGGAAGTCGATACACGGGTGCTCGGCTGACAGTTCGGCGCCCACGGTGATGGGGATACCCTGCCCGGGCACTCCAAGAGGTCCGGCGACGCTGGAGGGCAGTTGGCCCACCGCCATCAGTTTGATGCCGGGGGTGAGGGTGACGAGGTTCACCTGGAGCGTGATGGAGGCCTTGTTGACGACGAGGCCATCCACCCCGAAGGCGTCCTGCCACCCTGCGTCATCAGTAAAGGTGAGCGATGCCGACGCCGTTTGCACCATGGCGTCGTAGGCAAGGCGCATCTCGAGCGTGGGCGCCTGTACCTGTGTGCCGTTGGCATCCATGCCCTGCACGCCGAGAGTGGTGGTGGCGCCCACGGACACCGTCAGGCCGGTCGAATTGTTCTGGATTTCGAAGAAGAGCGACGACGCCTGCACGCTCGACCCACCACCGGGCAGGGTGTACGTGCCGTCGAGCGCCACCTTGGCATTGAAGAAGCCGGTGTCGGCCTGGAAGGTGATGGTGCCAACCGCGTGCGCCGATTCGATACCAGCCATCTTGGTGAACCACTCGGGTGCGGAGTAGTCGCCGGTGACCGAGAACGAGCCCTTGGGAATGGGGATCGATCGCACACCCACGCCGGGGAGGTTGATGCTCATGGTGGTGTCGAACGATGACCACCCGAACCACGCGCCCGACTGGCCGCCGTTGTCAGAACCAAGCGACACGCCGTCGGCGTCGAATCCCCCGAGGGTCCAGCCCTTGGGCGTGATCATCGAGACGATCGAACCGAAGTTGCCGAGGCCCGGCACCGACAACGATCCCATGGCGTTGATCACGAAGCCGCCGTTGATCTTGTCGGGCAGATCGAACGAGGGCATGCCGACGCTGGACGGCAGCAGCCCCTCAGGCATGTTGTAGGTGACGTTGAGGGACGGGCTGCCCAGTTCCACCCCCGCGCCGAGATTGAGGTTCGGAAGCGTGGCGTACAGGGAGAAGCCCCCGCCGTCGCCAAGGCCGAGGATGGCGGTGGCCTTGGCATTGATGGGGGAGATGACCGGCGGCGCGAGCGTGGCGTCGGTGCTCAGCTTGAGGAACATCGTGCCCTTGGGGCAGGCGGGCTGCGTGCCGTCACCGCAATCGTTGGTGAGGTTCAGTTGCACATTCGAGAGCGTGAGGATGCTCGAGACCTGCCAGGTGGCGAGCTTGCCGGTGATGTCCCACTTGGACACGCCCTTCTCCTGGCCGATCGAGCCGGTGAGGTTGGCGGCCGAGAGCGCGAGGCCGGGCAGTGGGGACCATGTGGGACCACCCTTGCCGGCCAGATCAAGCGTCCAGTCCTCAGAGCCCGTGTACCTGAGGTTGGCGGCGATTTGCAGGGGGTCGCTCGCCCCGCTGTCGATCTTCACCGTCGCGGAACCCGTGAGCGTGGGGCCCTTCTTCACGTCGGGCATCCACTTGGCGGTGACGCCTTCGAGGCTCACGCCATCGGCCAGTTGCACGGGATTGACGATGGATCCGGTGACGGTGGTCGTGGCGTCCTGGTCGGGCGCGGTCTTGGTGATGGTGCCGGCCAGATCCATGGGCGATCCGCCGACGTTCAGCACGTGGGTTCCGGTGACCGACGCGGTGTAGGTGCCGTCCTCCTTCACCGTGCCCTCCACCACGACCTTGCCCTCCTTGCCACCGGTGGCCGTGGCCTCGATGCTCCACGAGTTCTTCGCAAACGTGATGGTGGTGGTGCCAGCCCAGCCGGTCGGCAGTGTGAGCAGGGGGAAGTGCGTGGCGTCAACAATCTGGCCCACCAGGCCTGACGGCACATTGCCGGCGGCAAAGGTGTAGATGATGGCCTTGCCTTTGCCCACGCTGAGCGGGCCGATGCGCCACGACGCGGGCAGGGTGATCGTGCCGGTGGTGAGCGTGATTCCGGTGGTGCTGAGGGTGCCGCTCGCGCCCTTCACCGACACCTGACCAACCGACAGGTCCGATTTGGAGAACGTGTACTGGGGGCCGCTTGGCTCGGATGTGGCCTGCCCCGATGCCATGGAGCGGAGACCGCGCAGCGTCGTGGCGGCACCCGGGGCAAGCTTCACCGACAGGGGATTGCCGCTCGCGGCGGCCTTGGCTGCCTGCGACAGCACGGCGACGGCCTGCGGTGAACCGCTGCCGCCTGCGCCGACCATCACCTGCCCGGTGGCCACGTGCCCCTCGGCGTCGCGTGCGCGCACGCGCATGACGACTGGGGACTTCGAGTTGGGGGTGCGGATGTCGGTCTGGCGCGCGGTGGGGCTGCTGATCGTGGCAGCAGGGCCGCTCACCTGACTCCAGCTGTATGTGACCGCACCGCCCCAGGCGCCACGGGTCTGCGCGGTGAGGGGCACCACGGTGCCCGGCTTGGCCGACACGAAACCACCACCACCGATGTTGACGCGGGGGGTGTTGGAACGGGCCGCACGGGCACGGCGCGCATTACTCGCGGCAGCAGCGCGACGCGATGCGGTGGTACCTCGCACGGCGCGTTGACGTGCGGTCGCGGCCGCGCGCTGTTCGGCGACGATGCCGGCCCGTGCTGCCGTGTCTGACTGGCTGAGCCCAGTGCCGCGCGTGGCGGTGCGCGCCAGCTTCTGGGGCACTGCCTGGACCACGGTCACCGTCTTTCGCTGGGTGGCGCTGCGATCGGTGATGGTCAGGTCGAATACGAATTGGGTGCGGGTGGTGACAATGGGGAGGACCGCGTGAGTTGAGGGGAGGGTCGCGCTGTCGATGCGCGCAGTCGGCGTCACGCGACCCTTGCATGCCCGGAGCTTTGTGACATCGCCGGGCGTGAGGCAGCGCTGGCTCCAGCGGTACGTGAGGGAGATGCCGTTGCCCACGCTGGATGTGCCGTCGAGGGCCACACGGCGGTGGTAGGCGGTCATCTCGCGAACAGCGCTTACGACCTTGGGCGTCGCGGTGGCACCCACAGTGATGTGCGCGCGCACCGGCAGCAGAGCCTTGCGCATTCCGGCCTGCAGGCTGCCGTCGCTGGCGCGCCCGCGTGCCTTCCACACCATTTCAGCGCGCGATGCGCCCTGACCCGGGGCAGCGGCCAGGTGCACCACCACGCCCGGGGTGCGCGCCTTGCCGCGCACAGTTCCCCGGTAGCCACACGCCACCGCGCGTCGGGTCGGTGCACTGCATGACCAGCCGGATGGCGCGGAGATGCGCGCGACGCGCACATTCGCAGGCAGACGGCCGGTTGCGGAGAGGCCACTGACTGGGTCAGTGCCCTCGTTTCTCAAGATCATTGACATCTTGCCCACGCCACCCGACGTGGGCTCCTGCGTCACCGCCATCGACGGGCGCAGGGAGTTGGGGTTGTCGACGACCTCCACCTTCATGGGGAGGGCCTTCGTGACGTTTGATCCGGCGACCGCTGCGTTGATGACTCCGAGATTGGCCGTGGGGTCAGGCTTCGTGGGGTGCACTGTCACGAGCACGTTCCCGAAGGTGGCATCGGGGGCCACCGGGGCGGATGGCGTGAAGGTGCATGCCACGTCGGGCCCGGGGGCACACGTGACACCCTCGCCGGGTTGCACCGCCTTCAGGCCCATTGCGGCACCGATTCGCTGACGGATGCTCACCGGCACGCCCGGCTTCAGCGCATCGCCCCCGCTGTTGAACAGCGCGATGCGGTATGTGAAGTCGTCCAGTGCGGGCACGCGTTGGGTACTGCCATCGACCCACGGGGTCCAGGTAGACTTGGTGAGGAAGAGCACTCGCGGCGTGGCAACGGGATCGCCGGGGTCGACGATGGCAAGGGCAACGGTCCGCTCCACCCCGCGAACGCCGTTCTTGCGACCGATGGGTGCGAACACGATCTTCCCGGGGCCGGCGGGCATGCCCGCGGGAGCCGAGAGCATCAGGTCGAAATGCACGTCTGCGCGAGGCCTGAGTGATCCGGCCGAGCGGCAGGTGATGGTGGGGCTGACGCCCTCACAGGCCCAGCCCTTCGTGGGCACCGACGCCAGTACGCCCTTGGGAATGGTGATCGTGGTGCCGACGATGCGTCCGTGTGTATCGCCCACATTCGTCATGCCCATCACGAGCTTCGTCGGGCCCCGGCCAGCCACCACCTGAATGCCCTTGGGCGCGTCCGCGTGAATCTCGAGGTCGACCAACGTATCGGCCAGGTTCAGTTCCATTGGGCTCTTGAACAGTGCGGTATTCGCCGGGGGCGGAACTGCCCTGGGGTCGGTCGAGGTATCCGACACCCGGAAGAGGGCGCCGTCAAAGTGCGCGATACCCGTGAGCATCCACCGGTAATTGATCTTGCTCGCATCGGTGCGGGCGGGCCAGCGCACCTTGATGACCTTGGCGAGGTCGCCGACGGCCATGCCCTGCATGGTGCGGCAGGTGCCCTTCCCCTTGGTGGAACAGCGCCATCCTGCGCCGGTCACCGTGGTGCCGCGGAACGGGAGATTGGGCAGGACGTGCGAGATCTGCAGCGCGGGTGCGCCGTCGCCCGCGGCAACCGCTGCGCTGCCGACGTTCTGCGGGATGAGGTCGTATCCCTCCCATGTGGCGGGGTTGCCGGGCGTGGTGCTAGGGCGCAGCACCTTGCTCACCACGATGCGCGGTGCGGGAGGCTCGCCCGTCGACTGCACGGGTAGGGTCGTTGACGCCGTGAGTGGGGCGGCGCCGGCTTGCGGCACCGAGAGGTCGGCCTGCACCACACCCATGTCGATGGGCGCGCCGCCAGCTGCCACGGGCGGCAATGAATCCGTGCCCTGCAGCACCAGGATCATCTGCGGCGACTGATCGGGGGACAGCGCGTAGGGCGTGGACGCATTTCCCGTCGTCCCCAACGTGCAGGTGACGGTGGGCGCCGTTGCCGTGCAGATCCACTGCGCCTCTTGAGTGAGCGACTCGGGCATGACGGTGCGGGCGCGTACGAACACGAGGCCATCTGGAAGGGTGACAGTGGCAGTGACGGGGCCGTCTGCTGGCGCGGGGCCATCGAACGCCGCTCCGAATGTGACGACTGAGAGACGTCCGGATGCGACCAGCAGCGACTTCGGTGCTCCATCTCCCGCCGCGGCACCGATGTATTCGGCGACGATGGTGGCGTCGCGCGTAGTGAGGGGCTGCGAGTCTTGGCTCAGGCCGGGTGATGCGCAGAGCAGAGAGACGCCTGCTGCGAGCGCGCCAGCAATGAGGAGAGCACGGGGGTGGTGTTTCGGGGAAAACACCCCGTAAAACTACCGCAACGGTAGGGCGGCCGCCCCGGGGCTACGCGGTCATCTCCTCCGCGCGCGTCACCATGCGCTCCATCTCTGCGAATCCGGGCTCCCAGCACGCGCGGTCGTCCAGATCCACGCCCAGCGGACGAAGCAGGTCGGCGGGTGACGCCGAACCGCCGGCGGCGAGGAAGTCGAGGTACTTCGGCACGAACTCCTCCCCCTGCGCGCGGTACTGGGCGTAGAGCGCGAGTGTGACGAGGTGCGCGAACACATAGGCGTAGGTGTAGAAGCGCGTGGAGATGAAGTGCGGGATGTACGACCAGCCCAGGCGGTACCCCTCGGGCATCTCCACTGCGTCGCCGTAGTAGGCCGCGTTCTGGTCCCACCAGATGGTTGACAGCCGGTCGTCGGTGAGCGTGGTGCCCTCACCGCGCTGGCGGTAGGCCTCCTGCTCGTACCGCGCCAGCACCGTCTGGCGGAACACCGTCGCGAATGAACCCTCAACCCGCTCGCACACAAGCGCCGTGCGGGTGGCCTCGTCGGCCTCGTTGGCCAGCAGGTGATCAAACGCGATCATCTCGGCGAATGTCGACGGCACCTCGGCGAGCGCGAGCCCGGTGTGAAACGACAGTGCCGTCTGGCGCTCGGCGGCCAGGGTGAAGTGCATCCCGTGCCCGAGCTCGTGGGCGAGGGTCATCACGTCGTCCATGCGGTCGGTGAAATTCATCAGCATGAATGGCTGAGCATCCTGAGCCACAGACGCGCAGAACGCGCCACCGCGCTTGCCAGTGCGCGGCTCCGCGTCAATGCGCTGCTCGGCGAAGAAGCCATCGGCAATGTCGCCGATGCGCGGAGAGAACGCGCGGAATGATGAGTCGATGATGGTGCGGGCCTCGGGCCACAGCACCTCACGGGCCTCGCCCAATGGGGCGTACTGGTCGGCGAGGTGCAGGCGGTCGAGCCCCAGTAGGCGGGCCTTTACCCGAAACCAGCGGTGTGCGAGCCCGTAGTGGCCTTCGACGGTACTCATCATGGTCTCGATGGCGGGGCCCGGTACCTCATTGCGCAGGTGCGTGGGGTCCATGGGATCGTCGTAGTTGCGAAGGCGGTCCATTGCCAGGCGATCACCCACCAAGGTGTCGTAGCAGTGGGCGAGGGTGGGCGTGTTGGGGCCCAGAGTCGCGTACAGGGTGTCCAGCGCACGCATGCGAAGGTCCCGATCGGGGTTGCGTACGCATGCCAGCAGGCGGTCGATGGTGTGGGGCTCTGTGCCGTCGCCCGAGTCGAAATCGGTCTCGAGCGTGGAGGTGATACGACCGAACAGGCTCTGCCACGCGCTGGCGGCAGCGGGGCTGCGCTCACCCAGCATGCGCTCCTCGGGCTCGCTCAGCATGTGCCGCTTGAATCGGCGCTCGGCCAGCAGGTGGTGGCGGTCGCCAGCGACCTCGGGGGCGTTCGCCAGCCCATCGGCCAGGGCATCGTCGAGCTCGAGCCATTCCAGCTCGAAGAACCGCAGCGCATTGGCGGCCTCCACCATCGAGCGGTCCATCAGGGCGTCGAGGTCTTGGTTCTCGGGGTCCGACACATCCACGGATTCGCGCAGAGAGGTGTACGAGTGCAGGCGGCCGAGTTCATTCTCGATGCGGCACAACTCGGCAAGCGCGTTGGCGAGCGTCGCGCCATCGAATCCGGCAATCTGCCCGCGGTGACGCGATTCGAATGCTCGGCAGTCGTCAATCGCAGCGGCGAGTCGCGTGCGGCAGTCGTCGGCGGAAGTGGCAAGAGGGGAGAGGTCCCAGTGGATGCCCTCGGCACGCGGAGCGGAATCAGTCGTCGTCATGCGGCCGACGTTACCGCAGCACCGCAGCCAGCAGACGGTCAGCGGTATCGGCCGGCAGAGGCGGATCGCCAGTCGCCCCTGCATGGTGTGCGCTTGTGGGGCGGTGGTAGTCGGAGCCCCCCGACGCGATGAGGTCCCAGCGGCGCGCCAGGGCGCCGAACCGTGCGAACTGATCGGGGGTGTGCTCGGGGCGGTGCACCTCAATCCCGACCAACCCGGCTCGGGCGAGTCGGCCGACAAATGGATCGAGATGGGCGTCGTTGAGCTTCAGGGTCTCAGGGTGCGCCAGTACCGGTGCACCGCCAGACTCAAGAACCAGACGCACACCCTCCTCCGCATCAAGGCCGTCAGAGCCAGGGTATGCCGGCCCCCCGTCGGCGAGGTACAGGTCAAAGGCCTCTTTGCGGGTGCTCACGTGGCCGGCGCGGATGAGCGCCTCGGCGATGTGGGGACGCCCGAGGGGCGCACCGGCTGCGCCATCCAGCACGTCCTGCCAGTCGAGCGGCACGCCGAGGCCACGGAGGCGCTCCACCATTTCCTCCGCGCGCTCAGTGCGGGTTGCGGCGAAGCCGGCGATCATCCCGACGAGGGGCATGGGGGCGGGGTCGATGAAATATCCGAGCAGATGCATGCTGCCGTGGGGCACTCTGATGGAGAGCTCGATGCCCGGAATCACCCGGACGCCCGTCGCGCGTCCGCGCGCCAAAGCCTCGTCCACCCCGGCAAGGGTGTCGTGGTCGGTGACGGCCAGCAAAGCCACTTCGCGCGCTGCCGCGATGTCCACCAACTCGGCTGGCGGGTGTGATCCATCGGACCGATTGGTGTGGGCATGGAGGTCGGTGACCACGGCCGTCGAGGGTACCATCGGCCCCATGGCGCGCATCAGGCGATCGGGCGGCGACACATCCTCCACGGTGTTCTCTACCGAGGGTGGCCGAATGCATCCCGCTGCAGCTCCCAGGTCGTCGGCGGGTGCGTCAGACGGCATCGTGCGGGTGTCCCGTACCAAGGCCGGGCGTAAGGGCAAGACCGTCACCCTCGTGACCGGTATTCCGCCGGCCGATCTGGCGGGCGTCGGACAGGAACTGCGACGGCTCGTGGGTTCCGGGGGGTCTGTCAAAGAGGGCGTCGTCGAGATTCAAGGCGATCACCGCGATCGCATCGCCGACCATCTCCGCACCCGGTTCCAGGTGAAGGTGGCTGGCGGCTAACGACTGCCTGCGCCGCGCTGCTGCGTCAGGCGCTCTTGATGGCGAGCCGGTGTCCCGTGGCGCGCTCAAACACCTGTGCCTCCTGCTCTGCCGACCAGATGGCCACGTCCACATCCCCCTCCGCCCGCAGGTGCAACGTCACCAGATCGCCTGAGCGCTCGCAGTCGATGCCCTCAATTGCCCGCTCGCGCCCAACCTCAAGTTGCTCCGCAATGCGCAGGAGCGCCGCGAGCCGGAGGATGCGGTCCTCATCGCCACGCTTCAGCACGCGCGAGAGGTTCCCGGGGGACTGCATGGACTTGCGGTGTCCGCGCACCAGTTGGGCGATGATCACCAACTCCCGGTGGAGGAACCCCGCGAGCCCTGCGTGCAACACCAGGTAGTGACCATGCTTATGGTGGTCGTTGTAGTCCACGAGGGTTCCGACGTCGTGGAGGATGCCAGCGGCGTGGAGCCACTCCCGCTCGCGCGGGTCGCCGTCGTGGAGCCCGAGCCGGCCGAGGCCGTCGAACATTTCAAGCGCGAGGCGGGCCACCTGCTCCGCATGGGGACGGTCGTACCCATATACCTGCGCGAGGTCACGAACGCTCGTTGCACGCACGTCTTGGATGATGGGTGGATCGTCAGGGGCGAGGAACTCCTCCCAGAACACACCCCAGCGCAAACCTTGGGCGCAGATCTCAATGCGGTCCACGCCCGCGGCGTGCATGAGGGCGTCCACCACCACGGCGCCCGCCAGCATGATGTCGGCGCGGTCGGCCTTGAGCCCGGCGATCCGCCTGCGCTCCGGTGCCGGCAGGGTGACCATCCGGTCGATCAGGTCGCGCAGCGCGTCCCCGGTGAGCTGGTACCCATGAACCTCTCCAAGCGGATAATCGGACGCTTTCTGCGCCATGGCGGCCAACGTGCGGAGCGCCCCGCCCATGGCCACGATGCGACCGCCGTCGGTGATCCACGGATCGCGCCGGAAGACATCGAGCGCATGGCGGCGAAGCCGCAGCACGTCGTCGCGCGTGGCCACTGGCCCCGGCATGAACGCATCAGTCATCCGCACAGCCCCGAGCGGCTGGCTCACCGATTCGGTGAGCAGACGACCTCTCACCCGGCCCACCTGGATGCTGCCACCGCCGAGTTCGGCGATGAGGCCATCACAGAGCGTAGTGCCATTGATCGCCCCGATGTAGCCGTATCTGGCTTCCTCATCGCCGGAGATGACCCGTGCGGGAAGCCCTCCGTCGGTGATGGCGGCGAGCACCTCCGCACCATTCGGGGCATCGCGGATGGCGCTGGTGGCGACCGCGCGCACCTCGTCGATATTCGAGTTCCGGCAGAAGCCGGCGAACAGGCGTGCCACGCGAGACGCGCGCGCGATGGCGGCATCCGAGATTTGCGCCCCGGGTGGGGTCCCCTCAGTAAGACGCACGACTTCGCGGATCTCGTCCACCAGGCGGAACGGGCCGTCGGGCAGCGTGTACTCAAAGACCACAAGGCGGAAGGTATTTGATCCGAGATCCGCCACGGCCAACCGGACGTCCTTGCTGATGGTGCCGGTCGGGCGCGATACCCTAGGTCCCATGAGCACCGGCCCACTCAGACCGCCTGGAGTCGGCGAGTCGGGTGAGGCACTGGCCCCGATCGCCCCGCTTCGTCTTGCATGGCCAGGGAAGTTCGATCGCACGGACGATGTGGAGGAGGCCTGGGGACTGGCGCTCTCGGCACGACCGACAGCCGATCGAAGGACCCTCGAGCGCGCCGACGCGTTCGGCCGCGCCCGGCATGCAGACCAGACCCGACGTGGAAGCGATACGCCGTACTGGGTGCACCCGGTGCGAGTGGCGATGACCCTCATGCAGTGGGGCGTGACTGACCGCGACATTCTCGTCGCGGCGCTGCTTCACGACACCGTGGAGGACACGCTCACGACACCCGCAGACATCAGGGCGCGCTTCGGACTGCGCCCGGCAGACCTCGTGACCTGGCTCACCGCACCCGAAGGGAAAATGCGCGAGGCAACCCGGGACTACTACCGGCGTCTCCTCGAGCAAGGCCCCTCCGATTCTCACCTCCTCAAGATCGCAGATCGCTCGGACAACCTCCGCAGCATTCAGGCGCTCGTGATGCGCACCGGCAATGCGCATCGGGGATGGGCAGGCCGGTACCTCGAGCGGACGCGCTGGCAGGTGCTGCCGCTGACCGCCGCCGCGCCCTCGGCGGCGCGCGTGGGTCTGGTCACCGCAATGGCCGATCTGGCGCCGCTGGTTGAGCCATTCGCCGGCCCCCCGGAGGCCGATTGGGGCTTCACCGAGCCATAACGTGACGGACACGGGGTCGCCACCCTCGGGGCGTTTGATGCACCGCAGATGAGGTGGGTCAGGCACTGCGAACTCAAGGAGGAGACCATGGGCACCGTCATCGAGTTGAGGAGTGGGGAGGTCGTCGATCCAGACCGGATCAACGAAATTCTCAGCCGGATGGAGTGGAGGCTCGATGAGCCCTGCACCGTGCCGGGTTGCTCCCACGGTGGGGTGTGCTGCGGGGCTCACGGCGAGATCGTCGTCGCGATGGCCGCGTAGGCCTCCCAGAGGCGCGATTGCGTCGCGGTCCGGGGCAGGGCTCCGCCCGACATACGTGACGCAGTCGTGATCAGTCGGGCCCGGTGGTTGGGGAACCACCGGGCCCGACGTCGTTTTCAGTCGCTCACGCGGATCTCACGCAGGAACGGTGATTCGGCCAAGGGGGCGATGCCCAGACGGCCGGATGCGAGATCCACCAGCGCGTCGCCGGCGACCTCGCGTCGCCATCCGTGGCCGAGCGCTTCGTCGGCACCATCGCCGCCAGTGAGGACTGCGACGAGGAACGATTCGACCTCGTCGCGTGTGGCGACCAGCGTGGGGGCAAGGTCAACCGCCGCCGCGCGTGCCCCGAGCAGCACTTGGGCGAGCGGGACGAGCGTGTCGAGTCGCGCTTGCACCGCGGCAGGCGGGGGCGGGCCGAGCGTAATGGGGGCGTCGTCGGCTGACATCTCCATCGCCTCGATCAGCCCGGCTGCCTCGCGTTCCTTGAGCGCGGCGGGCACCCCGCGCTCGGCGAGCAGCTTGGCGGGGGTGGACGGGCGTCGCCGGGCCACCTCAATAAGGGTGCGGTCGGGGATGAGCCAGCCCACGGGGCGGTCACGCCGCCGGGCCTCCTCTTCGCGCCATGCCGCAGCCCGCCGGAGCGCGGCACGCTCTGGAGGCGTGAGGCGTCCCTGACCCTTCACCTTGCGCCAGGCGAGCCACGGGTCCTGAGAGATGCGGGCATCGGGTCCGAAGCGGCGCTCGTGCTCCTCGCGCACCCATTCGGCGCGTCCCATTTCGGTGGCGCGCTTCATGAGCTCATCAACCATTGCGAACAGATGGGCAACGTCTGCGGCCGCGTATTCGAGCTGGGCATCAGTAAGTGGCCGGCGCGACCAGTCGGAGTAGCCCTCCGTCTTCGCCACCTTCACACCGAGAACACGGCTGAGAAGCGCACCGAGGCTCTGACCTGACCCGAGCCCCACGAAGCCGCCGATGAGCTGGGAGTCGAGGAGGTTGGTGGGGCGGGCATTGAACCCCAGCGCAAACAGGATGAGGTCGGCGCTCGGCGCGTGCATGATGATCTCGACGGACGGATCCTCGAGCACGTCGGCAATGGGCTGCAGGGATGCACCCTCGATTGGATCAATGAGCGCGATCTCATCGCCAACCGCAACTTGCGCGAGGCAGGGGATGGGCGCATACGTGCGTTCCCACAGGAATTCGACGTCAAGGGCCATACGACCGGTCGCGCGCGCGCGATCGGCGAGGGCCGAAACGTCATCAGTTGCTGTGTACGTGTGTGTCGTGGTCGTCATCAGGGCTAAGGTTAGAGGTCGTGCAAGTTTCCGGGCTTACGAAGGCATTTGGCCCCCGCACGCTGTTTTCCGGCGCCTCCTTCAGGATTGGCCCCGGCGATCGTCTGGCGATCGTTGGACGGAACGGCGCGGGGAAAACGACCCTGCTCCGGATTCTCGCGGGGTTGGAGGTTGCCGACAGCGGGTCGGTGTCGATTCCGCGGGGTGAGCGGGTCGCGCTGCATGATCAGCGGCCCGATGCCACATCGGCAGGCACGGTGCGCGAGTACGTGGAACAGGGGCTCGCCCACGCCCGCGATGCTGAGGATCGCCTCGCGTCCATCGAGGCGCGTATGGGTGCGGGGGATCATGGCCCCGAGACCATGGCTGAGTACGAGCGGGCCCATTCCGACCTGGACGCCGCCGGTGGGTATCACTGGCGCGCGTGGGTGGAGCGGGTCACGCGCGGCCTCGGCCTCTCGGACGATCAGCTTGATCGTCCACTCACGAGCCTGTCCGGCGGGGAGCTGACGCGCGCATCACTTGCGCGGGCGATTGCGGGGCGTCCCCAGGTGCTGCTGCTCGATGAGCCCACCAACCACCTCGACCTCGAGGCGATGGAGTGGCTGGAGCGCGCGATCACCGAACTCGCCGCCGCAGTGGTCATCGTATCGCACGATCGCTGGTTTCTTGAGTCGACGGCAACGGCCGTGCTGGATCTGTCGCGCGAGAAGGCCCGTCTGTGGCCAATGGGGTATTCGGCATTCCGCCGCGCCCGCGCTGAGGATGATGCGCAGCTGGCGGTTCAGGCCGAGCGCCGCGACGAAGAGATCGCGCGCCTTGAGCGGTTCGTCACCCGCTGGCGCGCAGGTACTCGGGCACGCCAGGCGAAGTCGCGTGCCAAGCGGCTGGAGCGCACCGAGCGCATCGAGCCGCCAAGCCGTGAGCGATCGCTCTCGTTCGGGTTCCCAAAGACCGAGCGCCCCGGGCGTGTGGTGATGGAGGCGGACGGGCTACGGGTGGACATTGCCGATCGTGTGCTTGTGGACGATGCCGGGTTCACCATTGAGCGGGGCCAGCGTGTGGCTGTTGTGGGGCCGAACGGGGCGGGGAAGACCACGACCATCGAGACCCTGCTCGGACGGCGCGAGGCCGCTGCAGGCCGGGTGAGCATCGGGCACAAGGTCATTCCCTCGTACTTCAGCCAGCACGCGCGTGAGTACGTGGAGACGCGCACGATCGTGGAGACGGTGAAGGCCGGGACGTCGCTCACCGAGACTGAGGCGCGTCGCCTGCTTGGGCGGTTTCTGTTTCGCGGCGAGCTGGCCGACCGCACCATTGAGGGGCTGTCGGGCGGGGAGCGCCGACGCCTGAGCCTGGTGCAGTTGGTGGCCGAGGGCGGAAACCTTCTGGTGCTCGACGAGCCCACCAACCATCTCGACGTCGAGAGCCGCGAGGCCCTGGAGGATGCCCTGGGCGCCTACGACGGCACGATCATCATGATCTCGCACGACCGGGCGCTCATCGACGCGGTGGCGACACACACCCTGTCGCTGGAGGACGGCACCGTCGTGATGCGTCCGGGCGGGTATGCCGACCTTCTTGCCATGCGCGAGGAGGTTGCCGATGACGCGGCCATGTCCCTCCCGACGCCGGTGCAGAAAGAGGTCGCGCCGAAGCCCGTCAGAAAGGGCGGTAATGGTCGGATTTCGCGCGAGGTCTCGAAGATTGAGATGCGCATCGCGTCCATTGAGTCCGATCTGCGTGAGGTCGAGGGGCAGGTTGAGGCCGCCGGGGTCGCGGGTGATGTGGACCGCGTGATGGAACTCAGCGAGCGCCACCGCGCGCTGCAGGAGGACCTCGCATACGCCCTCGCCGAATGGGAGCAGCGCGCTGCGCTGCTGGCCGACGCCTGATTGACGCCCCAGCCGGCGTCGGGATTGCCGAGGGCCTGATCGTTGGGTTGCTGCGCCGGCGTGTGTTTGGGCGTCGCCAGTTGGGAGCACCCCGGGACAGGTGACGCCAGGGGGGTGACGCTCGACCTCAGGGTGACCCCTTCTTCACCTCGCTGACATCGTGGGCGCAGATCGGGAGTCGGTGACCGTCGCCGTCGGGCGCCTGAAAAGGTGGGGCGAGATCGAGGTGCGTCAGCGAATGGTGATCATCCGCCGGATGGACGATCAGTCTTTGACGGCCACCGAGATTGCGTAGCGGCCGAGGGCATCTTCGTCCCAGGTCGTGAGCCGCAGTCCGGCGTCTGCGTAGAGCGCGGCGACGCCGTCGAGGGTGAACTTGCAGGAGATCTCAGTTCGGATGGTTCGCCCCTCTGGAACGTGAAGCCGGAGGTCGAGGCCCGGCAGGTCCCAGTCGATTGGGCGGCTGGCGCGCAGGTGCATCTCGATGCGCGATGCACGGGTGTTCCATATCGCCTCGTGAATGAATGCATCGGGGTCGGCGTCGCCCTCAAATGCCCGGTTGATATGTCGGATGATGTTGCGGTTGAACTCGGCGGTGACGCCCGGGGCGTCGTCGTACGCCCGCATCAGCACTGCGGGGTCGTGAGCGAGGTCGGTACCCATGAGCAGGGCATCGCCAGGGGCGAGCAGCCGGGCAAGGCGCCGCACCATCAAACGCCGCTGCGCGGGCTCTAAGTTGCCGAGCGTGCTTCCGAGGAATGCCACCAACCGTGTGCCGCCTGCCTGCCGACGCGGGATCTTGCCCAGATGCCGCGAGAAGTCGCCGGCGATCCCGTGCACTCGCAGACCGGGGTACGCCACTGCAAGCGCTGAAGCGCTGCGGGCGATGGCGCCCGGGCTGATGTCGAAGGGGATGTACCGGTGAAGGCCATCGGCACGTGCCATGGCGCCAAGAATCGCCCGGGTCTTGGTTGCGGCCCCTGAGCCGATCTCGACGAGTTCGGTGGGGTGCACGGCCTCGATCACGGCATCCATCCGGGCGTCGAGAAGTGCCTCCTCCGTGCGGGTTTGGTAGTACTCGGCGAGGCCGGTGATGCGCTCGAACAGGGCACAGCCGGCGTCGTCGTAGAACCACCGGGGAGAGATGGTGGGTGGCGTGGCCGAGAGCGATTGCCGCAGTTCATCGACGGCGCGCTGGTCGTCGCCTGCCGCGACATGGCAGTCAAGTCGCCAGGGCCGCACGGCCATCTGAATGGTGGTGGTGGTGGTGGTCATTCGGCGTCCCACGCCAGCCTGAGGCCCGCGAAGATCTGCCGGCGTCCAGGAAGGTCCCAGTTGCGGAAGGTGATTCGTGCTGCAACCGGCTGGGTGGCCCACGAACCCCCGCGCAGCACCCGGTATTCACTTCCGAAGAACGGCTCCGCATACTCGCGGTACGGGAATGCGCGAAAGCCGGGGTAGGCATCGAATTGCGTGGAGGTCCATTCCCAGATATCGCCCAGCATTTGTTCGCAGCCGCTTTGAGCCACACCCGCGGGGTAGGCGCCGGCATGTGAGGGCCGGAAGGAGTGCTGGCCGAGATTGGCACGTCCTTCGTGGCTGGTATTCCCCCATGGGGCCCATACATCGTTGCGCGATGTGGGGCTGGGGCGGGCCGCCATCTCCCACTCGTGCTCGGTGGGAAGCCGACCGCCTGCCCAGCGCGCATGGGCTTCCGCCTCGAAGAACGACACGTGGCAGAGAATTTCTGCGGGATCCAGGGCCTCGGTGCAACCGAACTGCGTGCGCTGCCAACCGCCCTCACCGTCGGGCTGCCAGTGGAGCGGTGCGGTGATGTCGGCCTCGCAGCGCCATGCCCACCCGGCCTCGCTCCAGTGTTGTGGGTGCGCGTAGCCACCATCGGCCATGAATTCGAGGTGACGCCCGATGGTGACCGGATGGCGGTCAAGCAGGAAGGAGGCGACCTCGGTGTGATGGCAGGGGCGCTCGCAGTCGAGCGCGCCGTGGGCGCCGTCGGATCCCATCATCAGCGGGCCACCGTCGATGGCGACCGGGTCGGGCCCGGTGACAGGGGCGGCGGCCGGTGGGAGCGCCCCGGCACATGGCGAATATGTGCCCGCCGGCATGAGCTGGAGGGTCTGAAGCAGCGTCTCGTTGTGCTGCGCCTCATGCTGGGCCACCATGTGCCACACGAAGCCGCCGCGAGTGAGATCAGGGGCATCGTCTGAGAGGTCGGCACCCGCGAGAACGGCAAGGGCACGCTCGCGGGTGCGGCGCATGTATTCGCGCGACTCCTCGGCGTCGAGGATGCGGATCTCACCGCGCACGGCGCGTGGGGTCGCGAAGGCGTCGTAGGTGTCGGCCATGTCCGGGTAGAGCGGCGCGGACTGCTCCAGGCGCGTAACCAGCCACAGTTCCTCGTACGCGGCGATGTGTGCCATATCCCACGCCGGCGGACTCATAATCGGGTCGGGGCTGCGCGTAATCCATTCCGGATCGAGCGGCTCCAGAATGGCAAGCGTGTGCTCTCGAACCGCCTCAAGGCGCTCTGCGATGGCATCCGGGGCAGGAGTCATGCGGG
>CAMCOB010000017.1 GCA_945876305.1 Bifidobacterium breve | reverse complement strand
GCGGCCGTCACGCCGTACTTCTACGGCACCTACGGGACCGAGAGTGAGGTGACTCCGCTCGGCAAGCCATCGGTGGTGGTGTTGGGGTCGGGCCCCAACCGCATCGGGCAGGGAATCGAGTTCGACTACTGCTGCGTGCACGCGGCGATGACCGCCCAGGAATTGGGCTACGCGGCCATCATGATCAACTGCAACCCCGAGACGGTCTCCACCGACCACGGGGTGAGTGACCGCCTGTACATGGAGCCGGTCACCATCGACGCGGTGCTGGACATCTGCGAGGCCGAACGCCCCGTGGGTGTCATCGCACAGTTGGGCGGGCAGACGCCGCTCCGGCTGGCACGGCCGCTGTCGGAGCGCGGCATCCCTGTGCTCGGCACCTCGCCCGACCAGATCGACATGGCCGAGGACCGCGGTCGGTTTGGTGCCCTGCTCGGCGACCTCGGGCTGAAGGCACCGCCGTGGGCGATGGCTGAGGGCGAGGCGGATCTGCTGGCTGCCGCCGATCAGGTGGGATATCCGGCGCTGGTGCGCCCAAGCTACGTGCTCGGCGGGCGCGCGATGGCGATCGTGTCGGGCCCCGACGAACTCAAGGCCTGGCTTGTGAAGGAGAAGCCGCACGGGCTCGTGATGGTCGACCGGTTCCTCGCCGGCGCCGTTGAGATCGATGTCGACGCGCTCTCAGATGGCGACGACACGTGGATTGCCGGGGTGATGGAGCACGTGGAGGAGGCCGGCGTGCATTCGGGCGACTCCGCCTGCGTGTTGCCGCCGCAGGGCATGACGCCCGAATCCGTTGCCGACGTGCGGCGCCAGGCTGCGATGCTGGCCGAGGCGATCGGGGTGCGGGGGCTGCTCAACGTGCAGTTCGCGTTGCGTGATGGCACCGCGTACGTGATCGAGGCCAATCCCCGTGCGTCGCGCACCGTGCCCTTTGTTGCCAAGGCAACCGGGGTGCCGATCGTGCACCACGCCGTGCGCCTCATGCTGGGTGAGCGCATCGCAGATCTTGGGCTTCCTGTCGGCAATCCGATGAAGCACGTGGCGGTGAAGGAGGCGGTCCTGCCGTTCGCCCGCTTCCCGTGGGCCGATCCGGTACTCGGGCCCGAGATGCGCTCCACTGGTGAGGTCATGGGCATCGGCGACACGTTCACTGAGGCCTTCGCCAAGGCACAGCGTGGGGCCCGTCAGGCACTCCCGCGTTCGGGGACCGTGTTCCTGTCGGTTCGTGACGAGGACAAGCCCAAACTCGCGGCGCTCGCCACGCGCATTATCGATGCCGGATTCGACATCGTGGCCACAGGGGGGAGCGCGCAGATCATCGCGGCTGCCGGGCTGCCCGTTCGCGAGGTCAACAAGGTTGCCGATGGTCCACCACACGTGGCTGATCTCATCCTCGGCGGTGAGGTGGCCATGGTGGTGTGCACTCCGAGTGGTCGCGGTGACCGCGCCGATGGCGCGACAATCCGGCGCGCGGCCGTGCGTGCGGGGGTGCCGTGCATCACCACGATGGAGGCAGCCGACGCCGCGTCGCAGTCGCTGGGAGTTGACCCCGCGCGCGTGGTGCCGGTGGCACTGCAGGACCTCGTCACGAGCTGACCTCACAACACTCACCTGCTGCGAGCGAACTTCGTCATGGGAATCCATGTCATCGGACGGGTTGCGTTGGGCGGTGCCGCGTGGGTACGCTGATTCCTGATGGCGACTCCTTCCAAGACGGCCCAGACGCCGCAGCGCTCGCTCGACCAGCGCCTCGACGCCCTGCGCCGGGCAAATGAGATCCGTTCGCTGCGTGCGCAGCTGAAGAAGGAACTGAAGTCCGGTGCGCTCTCGGTAGAGAAGGTCATTTCCGAGCCCAAAGACTTCGTACTCACCGCCAAGGTGTTCGACATCATTGTGGCGGCCCCGAAATACGGGAAGGTCAAGGCCACCCGGTTGCTCAACCAGTGCCGGATCTCCCAGGGGAAGACCCTCGGGGGGCTATCCACACGCCAGCGTGAAGAACTGGTCCACCTGCTCGAGCAGCGATAGCCACGGCGCACCGGGTCTTTGTGGTGTCCGGCCCGTCTGGTGCCGGTAAGGGAACACTCATCCGGGGCGTGCTCGAGCAGGTTCCCGCGCTGGCGGTGGCGGTGTCGTGCACCACCCGCGCAAAGCGCCCGGGCGAGATTGACGGCCGTGAGTACCACTTCATGAGCCGCGCAGAGTTCGCGCGCCTGATTGACCAGAACGCATTTCTGGAGCACGCGGAGTTTGCCGGTAATCGATACGGCACGCTGGTGAGCGAGCTCGACCGCATTCTCGTTGGGGGGCGCTCAGTGATCCTCGAGATCGAACTGCAGGGCGCGCGCAACGTGCGGGCCCTTCGACCCGACTCGATCTCAATCTTTATCGCCCCACCATCGCTTGAGGAACTGGGTCGGCGCCTGCGTGAACGCGCAACCGACGCCGACGAGGAGATCGCCGAGCGCCTTGAGGTGGCTCGTGGCGAGATGGGTGCCGAGAGTGAATTTGACCACCGGATCCTGAACGACGACGCGTCGCGGGCCACCCACGAACTGGTGGAGATCATCCGGTCCGCAACGGCCTGACCGGTTCTGCAACGCCACGGGGATGCGCGCGGGCGTAATTGGCGATAGCGTTTTCGAATGGCCGAGATCCTTCTTGGGGTGACCGGCGGCATTGCCGCCTACAAGTCACTCGACGTCCTCCGCATGCTGCAGCGCCACGGGCATGGCGTGAGCGTGGTGATGACCCACACCGCCGAGCGGTTTGTGGGCGCGGCGTCGTTCGCTGCGCTGTCACGGCGCGAGGTGGGCACCACGATGTTTGGCGATGACGATCAGCCGGGGTACCACCACCTCGATGTGAACGACGGCATGGACCTGATGCTGGTGGCACCGGCCTCGGCGAACTCCATCGCCCAGATGGCCTCGGGGATGGCCACCAATCTGCTCACGTCCTGCTATCTCGCGTTCCGCGGGCCGGTGGTGGTGGCACCCGCCATGAACACCTCGATGTGGCTGCACCCCGCCACGCAGCGAAACATCGAATCCCTTCGTGCGTTTGGCGTGCACATCATTGAGCCCGAGAGTGGGCTGCTCGCCGATGGCGCCACCGGACCGGGTCGACTCGCAGAGCCCACCGTCATCGTGGATGCTGTTGAGTCGTTGCTTCGCGGGGTCTCCCACCATGGCGACCTCGCCGGCACGCAGGTGTTGATCTCCGCCGGGGGAACCCGTGAGCCAATCGACGCCGTGCGGTTCGTTGGCAACCGGTCGAGCGGTCGCATGGCGTGGGCTCTGGCTGCCGCCGCCCACGACCGGGGCGCGGATGTCACGGTGGTTCAGGCGAACGTTGACCTACCCCGCGTGCAGGGCATCACGTACCTCGATGCGCCGACGGCCGCCGAGATGCGAGAGGTATGCCGCGCGCAGTTCCCAGGCACGGACATGCTCATCATGTGCGCCGCTGTCGCGGACTACCGGCCGGTGGACCAACGGGCGGGCAAGCTCGACAAGTCGGCAGCAGATTCGCTGACGGTGCAGATGGAGCGCACGACCGACATCCTGGCCGAGCTCTCAGCGCTGCGCGACGAGCAGGTGCTCGTTGGCTTTGCGGCCGAGCATGGGCCCGAGGGGCTCGAGCGGGCTCGCGCGAAGCGCGTGCGGAAGGCGGTGGACATGGTGGTGCATAACGACGCCGCCGTGGACGGCGCTGCGTTTGAGGGGCCCGACAACATCATCACCATCATCGGTCCCGGCGACGCCGAACTGGCGCTGCCCCGCATGAGCAAGCGCCAGTGCGCCGACGCCATTCTGGATGCCGTGCTGCCACTCGTGAGTGGCGGAGCACCAGTCACGGCGTAGGGGTTCCACCGGAGCCGTACCCCCTGCGGCGGCCGAGGTCAGTGCGTACCATTCCGCCGATGAACGAGGTCGGCGCGTACGAACACTTTCAGCGGGGGAGTGAGCTCCTGGCATCCCGCGACTTTCACCCGGCTGCCATGGCGCTGGAGATGGCCAAGCGGATAGAGCCTGACAAGGCGTCCATTCGTGAGGCACTCGGGCGGGCGTACCTCTCGGTGCGCGAATACGCGAAGGCAGCCGAGGAGTTTGAGGTCGTGGCCGAGATCGCACCCACCGACCATTACGCGCAGTACTGCCTTGGCCGCGCGTATCGCGGCATGGGCGATGGGGACCGTGCCGCCCGCGCCTTCGAACTGGCCAGGTGTCTCGGCTCGCCGCTCGTGCGTTAGGTCAGCGGCGCCGCACGCTGGGAACGGCCAGGCCGCCGGGGTCGCAGCACATCTGACTTACGCGTTCGGCTCCCGGCCGTGCACCTGCATGCTGTCGGGGACATCAAACCCGATCCGGAGGGCGCCCTCAAACGTCTCATCTACGTAGGTGGAGAGCAGCCCGAGCAATCCGTCGAGCCCGGCAGCACCGAGCACTGACGTCTCTGCATCTGCGAGCAGCCACACGTCACCCGCATCGTCGAGCGCGAAGCGCCATGAGCGCATTTCGAGGTTCTTCATGAGGAGACGGCGGTAGACCCCTTCGCGGTCCCGGTCCGGCCCGCGCATGAAGAACGCCCGCAGCAGCAGGGTGCGCTCGCCCGCGTGCACCGCAACGGCGATGACCTCACGCTTGGTGGTGGGAACGCGGATGGTCCAGTTGCGGTCGTCCACACGCTCGTGGTCAACGCCGATCATCCCAAGCCAAGTGTTGACGACTGCCGGTGCGCTGTCCACGCGGGCAACGTACACCCGGGTGCTCGTACGATCGCTGAGTGCGGATTGTGCTTCAGCGCGTCTCGGGCGCCTCGGTCGTGGTGGGGGGCGATTGCATCGCCTCTATCGGGCACGGACTCGTGTTGCTTGTGGGCGTGCAGGACGGCGACACCGTGGCGGTGGCGCGTCGCATGGCGTCCAAGGTGGCGAGATTGCGGGTATTCGCGAACGGCGAGCGGGGATTTGACCGCACCGTGGCCGAGGTGGAGGGTGCTGTGTTGGTGGTCAGTCAGTTCACGCTGATGGGGGATGTCCGGGGCGGCAATCGTCCATCGTGGACGGGGGCCGCCCCACCAGGTGTCGCCGCGCCGGTGGTGGAGGCCTTCGCCGAGGCACTTGAGACAGCGGGGATCGAGGTACAGCGTGGCCGCTTCGGCGCGATGATGGATGTGGCGCTCGTGAATGACGGCCCCGTGACTCTGGTGCTGGAGAGCGACGAGGTCGCCCGGCCCCCGGCCTGAAGGTCCACTGTGCGGTAATTCGGCCCGATTTGGCCCTGTGCTACCCTCGTGCGGTCGCCGGAGGGGAATGGCGACACCCGGAGGAGCGGGTCGAAAGACCCGCTTTTTCTTTGGCATGAACCAAATCGGAGCACCCTGAAGACCACGTTGGCCACTGGTATCGAGAAGCAGGTGGAGGACCTCCTCGCGCAGGAGCTCCCGGAGGTTGACCTCCGGGCGGCAACTGCGCGCGGTCGCGAGGGTTCCGCCGTGCTGACGGTGTTTATCGACCACCCTGATGGGGTGGACCATGAACTGTGTGTCAAGGTCACACGGGCGCTCGAAGGGGCCGGAATCCGGGATCGCTACGCGGTGGAGGTATCATCGCCGGGACCGGAGCCACCGCTCCGCGTGACCCGGCACTTTCTTGCCGCCGTGGGTGGGCAGGTCAAGTTGCTCGTCAAGCCGGGAACTCTCCCGGCTGGGGCGAAGTCGGTGTCGGGGACGCTGACCGGGGTGACCGAAGAGTCGCTCACGGTGGAGTCGTCGGCGGGTGTGGTGGTCGTGCCGCGTGACGCGGTGCGGGGTGCCCGGATGGTAAAGGTGCAATGTGGCGATGACGGCAGGAGCCTGAAGTGAACCGCGAGATCATCGAGGCGATCAAGCAGATCGAGCGCGAAAAGGGGATCGAATCAGAGATCCTCCTGGTGGCGCTTGAGGATGCCCTGCTCGCGGCGTATCGCAAGACGCCCGGGGCAGTTGAGTGGGCGCGCGTGGATATTGATCGCGAGACGGGCGAGATGCAGGTAAATCGGCTGGTGCTCCCTGAGGGCGCCGAGCTGGTCACCCTCCCGCGGCCGGAGCCGGAGATCCCCGAGGGGGTTGATCCGGAGGAGTTCGAGCCGCCGCCGCCGGACATCGACTGGTCGGCCTATGGGCCCGAGCAGATCGAGCCAGTGAGCCTGACGACCGAGAACTTCGGCCGCATCGCGGCGCAGACCGCCAAGCAGGTGGTGCTGCAGCGTATTCGCGAGGCGGAGCGCGAGATGATGTACGACGAGTACGTCGATCGCGTGGGCGAGGTTGTCAACGGCATCATCCAGCAGAGCGATCACCGGTACACGCTGGTGGATCTGGGTCGCGTTGAGGCACTTCTTCCCGCCAGCGAGCAGGTCCCCGGCGAGCGGTACGACCACGGCGCCCGCATCAAGGCGGTCATCGTTGACGTGCGCGCAAGCAACAAGGGCCCGCAGGTCATTCTGAGTCGCCGTTCCGACGAGATCATCAAGCGACTCTTCGAGCTCGAGGTTCCCGAGATCGCCGACGGCCTCGTGGAGATCCGCAACGTGGCCCGTGAGGCCGGATGGCGGTCGAAGATCGCCGTTATCTCGAACGTGCAAGGTGTCGACCCGGTCGGTGCGTGCGTGGGCCCCCGCGGTTCACGCGTGCGCATGGTGGTCTCGGAGCTGCGCGGCGAGAAGATCGACATCATCCCGTTTAACGACGAGCCCGCGCGCTATGTGGCCAAGGCGCTGTCGCCGGCCCGCGTGCGCGAGGTGCTCGTAGATGACGAGGCCCGGCAGGCGGTGGTCATCGTCCCCGACGACCAGCTCTCGCTGGCCATTGGCAAGGAGGGCATGAACGCCCGCCTGGCTGCCCGTCTCACCGGTTGGCGCATCGACATCAAGAGTGAGTCAACGTTCGCCTCGGAAGAGGAGAACAGCGATTACGCCGACGAGTTGGAGGGTGGGGTCGCACGGTGCGCCTTCATTCTTCAGAATGGTCGACGCTGCCCCAACGCCGTGGTGTCGGGTACGCGCTACTGCGCACTTGAGGGGCACACCGCCGAGGCGTCGGCCGCCAACATGGAGGCCTTTGAGGCCGCCCAGGCTGCGGGCACGATCGTGCCGGAGGACGCCTCCTTTGAGTCCGATGCTGAACTTGAGTCCGAGGTTGTGGCTGAGGTCGAGGCTGAGGTGCTCGCCGACGATGGCAACGCCAGCGCTCCGGGGGATGCGCCGGGGGTGGAGGAGGTCGTCACAGAAGAGGCCGTCATCGCGGCCGACGCCGTGGTCGAGGTTCCTATTGCCATCGAGGTGACGGCCGATGAGGTTGTGGCCACCGAGATCGTCTCGGATGAGACCGTGGCCGTTGAGGCCAGTTCCGAGGAGGCCGCGGACGAGTGATTCCGCTTTGCCCACGCCGCACGTCCCCGAGCGCATGTGCGCCGGGTGCGGACGTCGTGCGCCCAAGGGCGACCTGGCTCGCTTCACGCCCGTGCGTGATGATGACGAGCTGGTCGCGGTGCGCGACGACAAGGCGGTACGGGCGGGCAGGGGTATCTATACGTGCAGGTCACGTGAGTGCTTCGATCGGGCTGTGGAACGGCGGGGCTTCGCGCGCGGCGCGCGGGGCAAGGTGAGGGTCGACGTGACGATGGCGGACGAGCTGGGCGACGAGAGGCACGGATGAGCACCAAGAAGAGGGTCTATGAGATCGCGAAGGAGGAGGGGCTGCCGAGCGCCAGCGTGCTCGCGCGTCTCCAGCGGGGTGGTCTCGACGTAAAGACGGCCTCGTCGACGGTGGATGAGGACTGGGCCTTGTACCTCCTGTCACCCAACCGCCACCCGAAGCCGGATGGCGAGATGCCTCAGCCGCCGCCGCCGAGGAAGAAGGCCGCCCCGAAGAAGACCGAGCCGGTGGAGGAGCCCCCGGTTATCGAGGCGACACCCGTGGCGACCACTCCGCCCGCCGCTCCGGTGGCCAAGAAGGCCGTCCCGGCTCCTGCCGCACCGGTCGATCCGGTTGCCGCCGAGCCGGTAGCCGCCCCGACCGAACCAGCCCAGCCAGTTGCGGCCGCTCCGCCAAAGCCGCCGGCGGTGAAGACGCCCGCCGCCGAGCCGCTCGCACCTGCGGAGCCGCCCGCGGCAGTTGCGCCCGTTGTGGCCGCGGAGCCGGTGCCTGCGGTTTCGGCACCCGTCCTGGCCGATGCGCCCGTCAGCGAGACACCTGCAGACGAGATGCCAGACGCCGATGCGTCTGGCACGCCGCCGCCGGTTGCAGGCACTCCGGCTGCAGACACGCCCGCAGTAGAGGCGCCTGCAACAGACACGCCCGCGGCAGAAAAGCCTGTCGCAGAGAAGCCGAAGGGGCAGGAGCGGATCCCGCCCAAGCGTGCACCCGAGAAGATCGTGCTGCCGGCCCCCCGTCGGGATTCCCCGCCGCCGCCCCCGGCGCCCAGAAGTGGTCCTGCAGGCGGTTCCACGACCGGCGGAACCTCTGGTGGCGCACGTGACACCGGTGGCGCACGTGACACCGGTGGCACCAGTGATACCGGTGGCAATAGCGGGCCTCCGGGATCGGGCGCACCGGGAGACCGCGGCCGGTCGGGCACGCTCCCACCCCGCGGAACCGGTGGTATCGGCCGTCCGGGCGGCGGTGATGCCCGGGGCCGCAAGCGCCGTGTCGTGATCGATGCGCAGGCAAGTCGCCGTCAGGGCGGTGGCCCGCGTGATCGTGGTGGCCGTCGCGGGCAGCGCCAGGATCAGTCGGACCAGTCGCTGCTGCCGCAGATCAACCCGGCCGACATGCCGCCGGCTGAGATCCGGTCGGGCGGGACGGTCAAGGATGTCGCCGAGGGTCTCGGCATTCCCACCGCACAGATCATCAAGTTCCTCATGACCATGGGTGAGCTCGCAACCATCACACAGTCGCTCTCGGACGAGGCCATTGAGCTCATCGCTGCCGACATCGAGCGCAAGGTCATCATCATCCATGCCGAGGAGGAGCCCGACCTCGAGACGGTGTTCGACGACGACCCTGCCGCGCTCGTCGCGCGGGCCCCGGTCGTGACGGTGATGGGGCACGTTGACCACGGAAAGACGTCGCTGCTCGACGCGGTGCGTCGTACCGAGGTGGCCGCAGGTGAGGCCGGCGGAATTACGCAGCACATCGGTGCCTACCAGGTGCACCATGGCGCGCGCGAAGTCACGTTTCTCGACACCCCGGGCCACGAGGCGTTTACCGCGATGCGTGCCCGCGGCGCCAAGATCACCGACGTGGCCATCATCGTGGTGGCGGCCGACGACGGCGTGATGCCGCAGACCATCGAGGCGATTGACCATGCGAGGGCCGCTGATGTGCCGTTCGTTGTGGCGATCAACAAGATGGACAAGGAGAACGCCAACCCCGACAAGGTGAAGCAGGAATTCGCCAGCCGGGACGTGATTCCGTCGGATTGGGGTGGTACCACCGAGTTCGTCAACGTGTCCGCGCACAGCGGCCTCGGGCTGGATGACCTCCTCGAGACCGTGCTGCTCGTGGCCGACGCCGATGCTGAGCCCAAGGCGAATCCGACCCCTGAGGCATCGGGCACCGTGGTGGAATCGCGACTCGACTCAGGCCGTGGCCCCGTGTGCACCCTGTTGGTGCAGCGCGGCACGATGCGTATCGGCGACATCCTCGTGGTGGGCGAGACCTTCGGCCGCGTGCGGGCGATGCTCGACTACAAGGGTGAGGCGATGGTCACGGCCGGGCCGTCCGTACCGATAGAGATTCTCGGTCTCGACGGCGTCCCCGCTGCGGGTGAGAAGTTCCGCGTGGTGGAGAACGAGCGGCTTGCGCGCCAGATTGCAGCAACCCGCAGCCAGCGGCTGCGTGCGGAGGATCTGGCAAACCGCCGACCGGTGTCGCTTGAGGACCTGTTTGCCCGTATCTCTGAGGGCGGGCTCAAGGAGCTCAACATCATCATCAAGGGTGATGTGCAGGGTTCGGTGGGTGCACTTGCCGACGCCCTCAACAAGGTTGAGCAAACCGAGGTGCGACTGCGAATCATCCACACCGGTGTGGGTGCGGTCACCGAATCGGATGTCAACCTTGCGTCCGCATCACAGGCGATCATCATTGGTTTCAACGTCCGTCCGAGGCCCGAGGCCAAGATGTTGGCCGAGCGCGAGGGCGTGGACGTACGGACCTACCGCGTGATCTACCGCGCCATCGAAGACGTGCGCGACGCCCTTGTGGGCCTGCTGGAGCCGGACATCGTGGAGGAGCCCATGGGCGCCCTCGAGGTGCGCGCCATCTTCAGGGCGAGCCGCCTTGGAACCATCGCCGGCTGTTATGTCACCGACGGGCTGGCCAAGCGCGGAGCGGATTGCCGCCTTGTGCGCGACGGGACGGTGGTGCACGTGGGCAAGATCGGTTCGATCCGTCGCGTGGACGACGACGTGCGTGAGGTCCAGCAGGGCTTCGAGTGCGGCGTGCTCATCGACGACTACAACGACGTCAAGGAAGGCGACGTGATCGAGGTCTTCGAGCTCAAGGAGGTCGCGCGCACCGCGCAGGCCGCCACAGCACCGCCCGGCCCCGTCACGCCCACTCCGGCGTCCGAGTAGCGGGACGGCCCGCCTGATGGGGGCGCCGCGTCAGCGGCAGCGGCGGGCCAATGAGGCCATCCGCGAGGTGGTGGGTCAGGCACTCCTCACGGAGCTGTCAGACCCCCGCCTGCAGATGGTCACCATCACCGCGGTGGAGAGCAGCCCCGATCTTGGTCGGGCAAAGGTGTACTGGACCGCCCTCGACCCGAAGCGCGTCGAGGGGGCCGGTGCGGCTCTTGAGGCCGCCCGAGGGCTTTTGCAGGGCCGCGTCGCCCGGGTGCTGAAGTCGCGGCTCACGCCGCATCTGGTCTTCGTGCATGACGGCCTCCAGGACGAGGCCCGTCGCCTCACCGAACTCATTGACCGGGTTGCCCCCGACGGGCCGCTGCCAGAACCGGAACCCGAATCGGACCCGCAGCCGTGAGCCACCAGCATCACGACCCGCACGTGGCGGGGGAAGAGGTGGGCGCCGACCGGGTCGCACAGTTGCTTGCGCCTCCCGGTCGCAAAGTGCTGGTGACGACGCACCGTAAACCCGATGGCGATGCCGCAGGATCGATGATCGGGCTCACGCGCATCCTCCGGGGGCTTGGGCACGACGTCGTCATGTGGCATGTGGAGGGACCGGGTCTGCCGGACGACCTCGCGTGGTTGCTCGGTCCGGATGAGGCTGTGGTTGGGGGCCCCGTGGCAGACCACGAGGAGCGCCTGGTGGTGAGTGTTGATGCCGCCACCTCACACCGCATGACCGATGACGACCTAAGCGCACTTGGAGGGCCGATCATCAACATCGACCATCACCACGACAATCCGATGTGGGGCCACTACAACTTTGTGGACGGCGGGGCATCGAGTTCGGCCGAGATGGTGGTGCGGGTGGCCGACGCGCTGGGTGCCGAGATCACGCGTGAGGTGGCGCTGCCGCTGTACGTGGGACTGGTCACCGATACCGGCCGATTCAGCTACGGCAGCACAGGGGCTCAGGCGCACGCGGTTGCAGGCCGCCTGATCGACGCCGGCGTTGACCCGGCCGCGGTATTCCGTCGCGTATACGAGGGCGTCCCATTCGGCGACGTACGCCTGGTCGGCCGTGCGCTGGCGGGTGCCAGATCAGAACTCGAGGGGCGCCTGATCATCGCGGTGATCACCGACGACGACGTGACCGAGGCGGGTGGCCAGAATTCGGATGGGGTGGTGGAGGCCCTTCGCGCGGTGGCGGGTGCAGAGGTGGCTGCGGTCATCCGGCAGGTACATGGGGCGTGGCGGGTGTCGGTGCGCGCATCCGGCGATACGGTGGACGTATCGGCGATTGCCGCCCTGGAGGGCGGGGGAGGGCACCGCGCGGCGGCCGGGTTTACATCGCAGCGCGATCCCGATGCCATCATCGCGCTCATCCGCGACGCCGTCGTGGCGCAGGACGGCTGAGGTGGGTGTGCCGGCCGATGCCCCCCGCGCGATTCTCGTGGACAAGCCCGCGGGGCCGACGTCGCACGACGTGGTGAGTACGGTGCGGCGCGCGCTTGGACGTACGAAGGCTGGGCACACGGGCACGTTGGACCCCTTCGCCACAGGACTCCTCGTAGTGCTCACCGGCCGTGCCACCCGCCTCGCGCCATTTCTCACGGGGCTCGACAAGACCTACCGGGCCACCGTGCGGCTGGGAGAGCGGTCGGAGTCGGGTGATCCCGAGGGCCCGATCACGCCGGGCGGGCCGGTACCCGACGAGGCGGCGGTGCGTGCTGCGCTTGCCACAATGACCGGGGTGATTGAGCAGCAGGTCCCTGCGCTGTCGGCTGTGAGAGTGGACGGCGAGCGCCTGTACGCGCGCACCCGTCGCGGCGAAGAGGTCGAACGGCCCCGTCGCGAGGTGGTCGTGCACCGCGCTGATCTGATCTCCTATGACCGCGTGAATGGCCTTGTCGAGATCGAGATCCGCTGTGGGTCGGGCACCTACGTGCGACAGATCGCCGTTGACCTGGGCGAATCGCTTGGTTGCGGCGGGTACTGCTCTGCGCTCCGGCGCACTGAGGTGGGCGACCTGTCAGTGAATTCTGCGCTCGCACCTGAGGATGTGCAGCCGGGATCCGGAATCTCGCTGCTCGCGGCCGTCGGGCATATCCCGCGGGTGGATCTGGATGAGGTCGGTCTGGCCGAGGTAGTGCACGGGCGACGGGTGCAGGCACCCGGCGCGGTCGCCATGGGCACTGTGGCTCTCGCTGCAGGCGACGAGCTTGTGGCCATCGGTCTGGCAGACGACGACGGCGTGGTTCGGCCGAAGGTGGTGCTCGTCTCATGAGGCGATACGAATCGCTCGGGGACCTTCCTCTTAACGGCGCGCGGCGCGTGGTGGCCATCGGCACCTTTGATGGCGTGCACATCGGCCACCAGGCAATCATTGGCAGTGCGATCGAGCGCGCCAAAGAGCGCGGCCTCGAGTCGATGGTGCTCACGTTCGAGCCCAATCCGCTCACGGTGCTGCGGCCCGATCTCGCTCCCGCCGTGCTGACCGAGCCCGGGTTCAAGGCGCAGCTCATCGAGGCGCTCGGCGCTGACGCACTGCTTGTTGTGCCGTTCACCCGCGCGTTCTCGCGCATTCGGGCCGACCGATTTGCCGAGATGCTGTGTGCGGCGCCGCTCACTGCCGAGTCGATTGTGGTGGGGGCGAACTTCCGGTTTGGCCTCGGCGGCACCGGAACGGTGTCGTATCTCCAGCGCCTGGGGCGCGCGAAGGGGCTCATCGTTGAGAGCCCTGAAACTGTGCTGAGCCCAGACGGGAAGCCCGTGTCGTCCACGCGGGTTCGGCGGCTTGTGACCACCGGGCAGGTGGACGAGGTCGTCGCCCTGCTCGCCCGCGCGCACTCGGTGGAGGGCATGGTGGTGCCCGGCGAGCAACGCGGGCGCGAGATGGGTCTACCAACGGCGAACGTGGCGGTGGCGCACGACGTCGCGCTCCCGGCCCGGGGCGTGTACGCGGGCCGCGTGGTCACGGCCGAGGGCCGTTTTTCGGCTGCAATCAACCTGGGGTACTCCCCGACCTTCACCGACGGAACCAACCCGGACCTTCGGCTTGAGGCATTTCTGCTCGACTACGGCGGGACTGACCTCTACGGCCAGAGAGTGCGCGTGGAGTTCCTCCAACGTCTGCGGGACGAGCGCAGGTTCAACAGTGCGGACGAACTGGTGGTGCAGGTGGAGGAGGACGTGCAGCGCACCCGTGAGGTGGCCGCCGCCGCCTGATACGGATGATCCCGGGGGTGGTGCTACCCTCCCGGACGTTCGCGAGAGCGCGGACCCCCGCCCGCCCTGCAGATATGGCGCGAGGTGGTGGAATTGACCCGGAGCGGCCTCGGCTGCTCCGTGGCCGGATCAGGAGCACACATGCTTGACAAGGAATCCAAGGCCGGCGTCATGGCGCCGCACCGTCAGCACGACACGGACACGGGTTCGCCCCAGGTTCAGGTCGCGATTCTGACCGAGCGGATCAATCAGTTGACCGAGCACCTCAAGATGCACGCGAAGGACCACCACTCACGTCGTGGCCTTCTCACGATGGTCGGCCGCCGCCGCCGCCTCCTCTCGTACCTTCAGAGGAAGGACGTGGAGGCCTACCGCGAGCTCACGACCTCGCTGGGTATCCGCAGGTAGCACGCAGTACCGGGGCGCATTCGCGCCTGTGACGGCGGGCCACCAGAGGGTGGTGCCGCAAGATGAGCCACGTCGGGTGACGTGGCATGAGGGATGAGGGACACGAATGGCAAATCAGGGACCTGACGCAACGCGCGTCGTCGCCGACATCGGCGGCCAGGAGATCATCTTCGAGACTGGACGCCTGGCGAAGCAGGCAAATGGATCAGTGCTCGTGCGCTCGGGTGACAGCCTTGTGCTGGTCACCGCAGTGGGCGCCCGCGAGCCACGGGAGGGGACGGACTTCTTCCCCCTCACCGTGGACGTCGAGGAGCGCATGTACGCCAAGGGAGCGATCCCCGGCGGCTTCATCAAGCGTGAGAGCCGCCCAAGCGAGCGCGCGATCCTCACGTGCCGCATGACCGACCGACCGCTTCGTCCGCTGTGGCCCAAGGGCTTCCGCAACGAGGTGCAGATCGTCACGACGGTGCTCAGCATCGACAAGGTCAACGCATTCGACATCCTTTCGATCAACGGCGCATCAGCCGCGCTCATGCTCAGCGAGCTGCCGTTCCATGGGCCTGTCGGTGCGGTGCGCATCGGCATGATCGATGACGACTTCGTCATCAACCCCACCTTGCAGGAGCTTGAGGAGTCCACGCTCGACCTGGTGGTCGCCGGTACCCGCGAGGCCGTCTCGATGGTCGAGGCGGGCGCGAACGAGGTGAGCGAGGAAGACCTTCTCGAGGCCCTCCAGATCGCGCACGACGAAATCAAGAAGCTCTGCGACGTGCAGGACGAGCTGCGGAAGCTCGCCGGCAAGCCGAAGTGGGACATCCAGGCGAAGACCGTGGACCCCGCGATGCTGGCGAAGGTCGAGAAGGCCGCGCTGTCGCAGATCGAGGAGGCCACCCGCGAGCAGGGCAAGCTTGAGCGTCGCGACAAGATCTCAGACGCCAAGAATGCCGCCCGAGCCGCCGTGCTGGGCAATGAGCCCACGTCTGAGGACAAGGCCGCGTTTTCGGAGGCGTTCGAGTCGATCATCAAGAGGACCATCCGCCACCGCATCGCGGTGGACAAGCACCGTCCCGACGGCCGCACGGCCGAGGAGATCCGCCCGATCTGGGTGGAGACGGGTCTTGCTCCCCGCACGCACGGATCCGGTCTCTTCACCCGTGGCGAGACGCAGGTGCTCACGCTCCTCGCCCTCGGTACGACCAAAGAGGCCCAGCGCATCGACGATCTCTCGATCGACACGACAAAGCGCTACATCCATCACTACAACTTCCCGCCGTTCAGCGTGGGCGAGACCGGCTTCATGCGCGGTCCGAAGCGCCGCGACATCGGACACGGTGCCCTGGCCGAGCGCGCGCTCCTGCCGGTGATCCCGTCCGGTGAGGACTTCCCGTACACGCTGCGGCTTGTGTCGGAGACCCTCGAGAGCAATGGCTCGTCGTCCATGGCGTCGGTCTGCGGTTCGACCCTCGCGCTGCTCGACGCCGGCGTGCACATCACGCGCCCGGTAGCCGGTATCGCGATGGGCCTCATCAAGGAGGGCGATGACCACATCGTGCTCACCGACATCCAGGGCGACGAGGATCACCTCGGCGACATGGACTTCAAGGTGGCGGGTACGTCCGAGGGCGTGACCGCTCTGCAGATGGACATTAAGATTAACGGCGTGACCACCGAGATCATGGCTCAGGCCCTCAAGCAGGCGAAGGATGCGCGTCTCGCGATCCTCAGCATCATCAACGAGGCCATGCCCGGCCCCCGCGAGGAGCTGTCGCCGTGGGCGCCGCGCATCACCGCCATCAAGATCGATCCGGACAAGATCGGAATGGTCATCGGTAAGGGTGGCGAGACCATCCGCGGCCTCGAGGCCGACTTCGAGGTGGAGATCTCCATCGAGGACGACGGCACCGTGAGCGTGTACGGCGTGCAGGGTGAGAAGGCCGATCAGTGCGTCGAGCGCATCCGCTCGATGACGAAGGACGTCGAGGTTGGCGACACCTACACCGGTGCGAAGGTCGTGAAGACCACCACCTTCGGCGCATTCGTCGAGCTCGCCAAGGGCGTTGACGGTCTGCTGCACATCTCCAACCTCGGCTCCGGCCGTGTGGAGAAGGTGGAGGACGTCATCAACCGGGGTGACTCGGTTGACGTGGTGGTGGAGGAAGTTGACCGCGCACGCGGTCGCATCGGCCTTCGCCTGCTGAACGACGACTCGGCACCCGCGGCATCCGGCGAGTCCGGTGGCACTGAGGGTACCGAGGGCGCCGAGGGCGACGCCGAGCGCCGTCCGCGCCGCCGCCGCAAGGTCTCCACGGACGATCTGGCCGAGTGACGACGGGGGGACGATCCCTCGACACGACCGCGGAGGGGCTCCGAGTGATCTCGGAGCCCCTCCCGGGAGTGCGTTCCGTGGCGCTCGGCCTGTGGATCGGCGTGGGCTCACGGTTTGAGCACGCGGGCGAGGCCGGTGTGTCGCACTTCATCGAGCACCTGCTGTTCAAGGGCACCGAGCGGTTCAGTGCTGCCGAGATCGCCCAGGTCTTTGATGGTCTGGGCGGGGAGATCAACGCTGCCACGGGACGCGATCACACGGTCGTCTATACCCGTGTGCTTGATGACCACCTCGACGTTGCGTTTGACGTCGTGGCAGACATGCTGCGTAATCCCGCATTTCTCGAGCTGGATCAGGAGCGGCAGGTCGTGCTGGAGGAGATCCTTATGTACGAGGACGACCCCGGCGATCTTGTACATGACCTGATGTCGGAAGCAGTGTTCCCCGACCAGCCGCTCGGCCGTCCGGTGATCGGAACCAGCGAGGTCATCAGCTCCATCGGCGCTGATGAGATCCGGGAATACCACGCGGGCCACTACGTGGCGCCCAATATCGTAGTGGCCGCCAGCGGATCGATTGACCATGACCGCCTGATGGCGCTCACCGAGAAGCATCTGGGCGGACTTCAGGTGGGCGGTGGTGCCCATACGGTGGAGCCGGGCGCACCGGGTGCACCAGTCCTTGTGAGCAGGACCAAGCCCACCGAGCAGTACCACGTGGCGCTTGGCGGCAAGGGGCTTGACCGCTCGGACTCCCGTCGCCACGCGATGGCGGTGCTCGACACCATTCTCGGCGGTTCGATGTCGTCGCGGCTCTTCCAGGAGATCCGGGAGCGGCGTGGACTCGCGTACTCGGTTGGCACGTACTCGGTGGGGTATGCCGATACCGGCCAGGTTGGCGTGTATCTCGGCACCCGCGAGGACAATCTTGTGGAGGCGGCCGAGGTGATGGCCCGCGAGCTGCGGCGTATGGGCGAGGAACTGGTGCCGGCCGCCGAGCTGACCCGGGCCAAGGAGCACCTGAAGGGTCGCCTCGTGCTCAGCCTCGAGAGCCCATCCACGCGCATGCACCGCAATGGGCGCGCGGTGCTCACCGAAACAGAACTGCTCGATATCGAGGAGATCGTTGAGCGGATCGAGGCCGTCACGGCCGATGACGTTCAGGCGCTTGGAAGCGAGTTCTGGGACCCGTCGCGGCTCTCGGTCGCGGCGATCGGGCCGAGTGAGGATGCCGTGCGGTCCGCGGCTGAACGCCTCTCTCCCAACCTGGTGGAGGCGGCGTGATCCGTGTGATGGTGACTGGGGCGGCGGGCAGGATGGGCCGCACTGTCGTGGATGCGGTGAATGGTGCTGCTGATACCGATCTGGTGGCACAGGCCGATCCGCATCTGGCGGGGAAGGGCGCGCCGATGTTCGCCACCGTGGAGGAGGCCATCGCCGGCACTTCACCTCAGGTCGCAGTGGACTTCACGCAGCCGGACGTGGCCTACGCAACCACCCGCGCCTGCCTCGAGGCCGGTGTGCACGCGGTTGTGGGCACCACGGGCCTCACCGACGATCAGCTGCGCGCACTCCGGGATCTTGCCGAGTCCGGTCCCGCCAACCTGCTCATTGCACCCAACTTCGCCGTCGGCGCGGTGCTGATGATGCGCTTCGCGGCCGAGGCGTCGCACCACCTGCAGCGCGCAGAGATCATCGAATTGCACCACGATGGCAAGCTCGACGCGCCGTCGGGTACTGCCAAGCTCACCGCCGAGGGCATGCAGGGCGACGTCCCCATCCACTCGGTGCGCCTGCCGGGCCTCGTGGCCCATCAGGAGGTCATCCTGGGCGGGACAGCAGAGACCCTCTCTATTCGGCACGACTCCCTGTCACGCGAGAGTTTCATGCCCGGTGTGCTCCTGGCAGTACGCGCGGTGTCCGAGCGCCCGGGGATCACCATCGGCATCGAGCCACTGCTCTTTCCGGGCTGAGCGGTTGCGGAAGGGCCGCTGGTAACCTCGGTGCGGACACGCCGATATGGAGGAATAGACATGGCTGACGCCTACACCAAGGTGCAGGTTGAGGACGTCGAGATGCGCGAGCGCAAGGGCGGCGGACCGGGGTCGCGCGACCTCTCGGGCGCCATCGGGGCAGAGACCATGACGCTTCGGTTCTGGAAGTTCGGACCGGGTGATCAGATGGCCTACCACCGCCACCAGGAGCAGGAGGAGATCTACGGGCTCCTCGTCGGCGGCCCCCAGGAGATGCTCATCGAGGGCGAGGTCGTGATCGTGAACGACGGCGACTGGATCCGGGTCCCCAGGGACACGGTGCGGCGCATTCAGAACAACTCCGACCGCGA
>CAMCOB010000016.1 GCA_945876305.1 Bifidobacterium breve | reverse complement strand
GTGGGCGCCATCATCGCTGCCGCGCTCGTGCCCGAGGCCACCGATGCCGACCTAGACGCTCTGCGCACACGCAGCAAGGCGCTGGGCGACCGCTTTCCGCTCTACCCGGAGCTCATCGCCCAGGCGGCCGGAGTCTGACCCCTTTCACGAAGGGCCGTGGTGTTCCCGAAGTGAAGACGAAACGACGCCATGGCCTCCGGGGCAACGCCCCGGTTGACTTGCGATTCCGATTCGCGAACGAAGGGAACACCACGGCCCTTCGTGTGGTGCCCGAATGACAGCTGAATCGCCCCGGCGGGGTTGGGCACTTGTCACGGGGGCCTCTGCTGGCATCGGGGCCGAGGTCGCGCTTCGGTTGGCCCGGCGAGGGCATCCGCTTGTAGTGGTGGCCCGTCGTGGTGACCGGCTTGCGGCACTGGCTGAGCAGGCCCGGCGCGAGCATGGGGTCGAGGTGCGCGGGGTTGCCGCCGACATTTCCAAGGACGAGGGGCGCGCCGCGGTACGGGGCATGCTCGATCAGCTGCGCTCGCCCATCGAGGTGGCGGTGCTGAACGCCGGTATCGGCACGCAGGGGCGGTTTGTCGATCTTGACCGCGACACCGAAGTGCGCGAAGTGCGCCTCAACTGCGTGGCGGTGGTGGACCTTGCATCGCACGTGCTTCCGGGGATGGTGTCGCGGGGCAGGGGGGACCTGGTGGTGATGTCGTCTGCCGCTGCGTCGCAGGCCATTCCGTATATGTCCACGTACGCCGCCACCAAGGCATTTGAGATGCGACTGGTACGAGGCCTCCATCGTGAGTTGCGGGGCACGGGCGTGCGGGCGTTCGCCATCTGCCCCGGGCCGGTGCGTACCGCGTTTCATCGCACCGGGTGGGGGAAGGACCTGCCCAAGTTGATGCCAACCGAGTCGGCGGGGTCGGTTGCTGCACGCACCATGCGTGTGCTCAACCGTCGGCGATCAAACCCGGTGGTGTCGAGTGGCCCCCTCGCGCCGTTCACCATGCGGCTTTCGGGACTTTTGCCCGAGTCGGTGTCGGCCTGGGGCGCGGGCGTGTACCACCAGTGATGACACTCGCGGGGGAGGGCCATCCACCCCCGCCGTAGAATCGGTCTCACGCGATGACCACAACGCTGATCCCCATACTCAGCGCCATCGCAGCAGCCATTGTCGTGCTGCTGCTCACGCCGGTCACCATGTGGCTCGCGGCGAAGGTGGGCGCCGTCGATGTGCCGTCGGCACGTCGCATTCACACACGGGCCATCCCGCGCCTCGGCGGCGTCGCCATTGTGCTGGGCTTTCTGCTGCCCGCCATCTGGTTCCTTCCCGCCGACCCGGCCGTGCGGGGGCTCATCGCGGGCGGGGTGCTTGTGGCCGCGCTCGGCGTGGTGGACGACACCATGGGGCTCTCGCCGGTCGTCAAACTTGTGGGCCAGGTGGCATGCGCGTCGGTGCCCGTTGCCGCCGGGCTCATCATCGATCACATCACCCTGCCGTTCGTGGGGCCGATCGATCTGGGCGTTGCCGCCTACGTGCTGACGGTCATCTGGTTCGTTGCCATCGTGAACATCATCAACTTCACCGATGGCATGGATGGTCTGGCCGCAGGCGTGGTGGGGATCGGCTCCACCACCTTCGCCATCATCGCCGCATCACTTGGCCGGGCCGATGCGGCGATCCTTGCGGCAGCCCTCGCCGGCGCCTGCCTGGCGTTCCTGCGCTTCAACTTCAACCCGGCCCGGACGTTTATGGGTGACGGCGGGTCGATGTTTCTGGGCTTCATGCTCGCGGGCATCGCCATCACCGGTGTGATGAAGAGCGCGGCAACCGTGGCCATCGTGCTGCCGCTCATCGTGCTGGCCATCCCGATTCTCGACACCTCGTTCGTGATCATGAAGCGCCTGAAGCATGGGCTTCCGGTATACGGCGCCGACAAGAGCCACTTCCATCATCGGTTTCTGGCCATCGGGTGGAGCCAGCGGCGCACGGTGCTGTCGATCTACGCCTGGGCTGGCCTGATGTCGCTGCTGGCACTTGCCATGCGGTTTGTGCCCTACACCGATGGTCACGGCAACTGGAATGCGGGATGGACGGCCGTGCTCTCTGCCATCGCAGCGGTCGGCGTGGTGGGTGCCGTTTACCTTGTGTACGTGCTCGAGATCCTCAAGTGGAGGAGCGAGCCGGTGGTGAATATTGTGCGGCGCCATCGGGGCCGCAGCGGCGAGAAGACCGCACCGCGACACTGACAGGGGCAGAAACCCGCACGAAGCGGGACGCTCGTCACCAGAAGATGACCGTTCACACGTAGCGGCGGGGGCGTGGCTGTGGGTATGCTCCCGGCCGTTGACGCGCCGTCTGTGCGCGCCCATGTCCGAGTACGGAGGAACCGCATCACCTCAGCCGCTCCCGGCCAGGCTGCAGATCTCGTCCGGCCCGCGCCCGCTCCTGAGGAGCCCGCCGCAAGCCGAGCCGCGATTGCCGTCACGGTCGCAAGCCTCATCGTGTGCGCCGTTGCGCTGCCGGTGGTACTCGCCTTTGGCGGGCCGCTGAATGGATGGGTTCTGGGTACCGGGCTCTGGCTGGCCAACTGGTCGGTGCAGCTGTTTACCGCGAAGCATGCGCTTCGTATGGGGCAGACCGCTGCAGTGGGTGTGACGGGCATCTCGTTCGTCATCCGCGCCTGGACCATCGCCGGGATCCTGTTCATCACGGCGCTCAAGTTCTCGGAAGAGGTCGCGCTGATCGCCGGCATCATCTTCATTGTCGCGTTCACCGCCGACCTCATCGGTCGTGGCATGGCCTTCGCCCTGCGTGAGCGCGACCGCGAAACCGCCGCGACGGAGGCCGCTGAGTGACCAGCGTGCTTCGTCGAATTCGAATCTGGCTGCTGGTCGCGCTGGGTACCAGCCTCGCAGTTCCCGCCTTTGCATCCGCTGAGGGCGCCGCGTTCGATCCGGCTGAGGAGTTCGCCACCAGCGCATGGGTTGACCTCAACCTCGGCTTTATTGATCTCAGCATCAACAAGGCCGTCTTCTACATGCTGGCGTCGAGCCTCATCATCTGCGTGTTCGGCATCGTGGTGGTGCGGGGCGGCATGAAGATGAAGCCCGGCAAGGGCCAGAACGTGCTCGAGATGACATACGAGTTCGCCGAGCAGCAGGTTGCTGAGGTGACGCTCCCTGCGCGGGTGTTCAAGAAGTGGTTCCCGTACCTGGCGACCCTCTTCCTGTTCGTTGCGGTGAACAACCTCATCTCGTTCATTCCCCTCCCCACGGCCCCGCACACCGACACCTTCCAGGTGGTTGGCGATTTGGGCCTCTACGCTGCGACCGCGAACATCAACGTGACGTTTGCGCTTGCGCTCATGACCTTTGTGGCCTTCCTCTGGGAGGGCTTCGGTACCCACGGATTCATCGGGTACTTCAAGACCCTGGTCCCCGCGGGGGCCAGCAAGGGCATCGTGCCCTTCATTTTCGCCCTCGAGTTGCTGTCTCAGGTTCTCCGCCTGATCAGTCTCTCGGTGCGACTGTTTGCAAATATGCTCGCCGGCCATCTTCTCATCATCATGGCAGCGGGTTTTTCGATCCTCGTGGGCAGCCTTCTCGGTGTCCTCGGGATTCCTTTCGCCCTCTTCTTCTATGTGTTCGAGTGGGTACTGGTGGCTGGTCTGCAGGCGTTCATATTCGCCCTGCTCTCCGGCATTTACATCGGTTACGCCGCTCAGGAGTCGCACTAGTTGAAATCTCACCGGAACTAACTGGAGGCCACGTGGCTCTCGAAGGCGACATCGTCGCAGCATCCAAGGCTCTGACTCTCGGTCTCGCGACCGGTCTGGGCGCAATCGGCCCGGGCATTGGCGTGGGCTACATCTTCGGCAAGACCATCGAGTCGGTCGCTCGTCAGCCCGAGCTCCGCGGTGATCTTCTGTCGATCACTTTCCTCGGCCTTGCACTGACCGAGGCGATTACGTTCTACGCCCTGCTCATGGGCTTCGTCGCCTTCTTCCTGGTCTAGACCCATGGGACCCCTCGTACACGCCGAGCCCGTTGGGGCGAATCCGCTCCTCGAGCTGAGTCCGGGTCTCATGATCTGGACTGTCGTCATCTTTCTGCTCACGCTGTTGATCCTGAAGAAGTTCGTCTTCGGGCCGGTGGGCGAGATGATTGAGAAGCGCCGTGCCGCCATCTCGGCGTCAATCGAGGAGGCCGAGTCCAGTCGTGACGAGGCCGTTGAACTGCTGGGCCAGTACAAGGTTCAGTTGGCCGAGGCGCGTCGCGAGGCGGACGAGCTCCGTGAGTCCGGTCGTCGTGATGGCGAGCGGCAGAAGCAGGAGATCGTCGGTCAGGCGCAGGATCAGCGGGAGCGCATCGTCAGCGACACTCAGACGCAGATCGACGCCCAGGCCCAGGCGGCCGTGGCCGGTATCCGCGACGACGTGGTGCTCTTGGCACTCAGCGCAGCCGAGAAGGTCACCAAGAAGTCCCTGTCCGGCGATGACCACCGCAAGATGGTGGAGGACGCGCTTGCCGACGCCGATCTCAGCGGGCTGCAGAAGGCCTGATGAGTGTCGCGTCGACATATGCCGAGGCACTGTTTGAAGCTGCACAGGCGCAGAGCGCCGTCGATCAGGTGCGCACGGAACTCGCTGAGTTCTCTGCGGCCATGGCCGACGGCACCGAGCTCCACGCGGCATTGACGAACCCGCAGTTTGAGACGGCCGCCAAGAGGGCGGCTGTCGGCGAGATCATGGAGGGCGCCCACCCGGTGTCCAGCGGGTTTGTGCAGGTGCTCATCGATCGCGGCCGGCTTGGCGAGATCGATGACGTGCTCGCGGCGTATGGCCGCCGTGTTGATGTCGCCGAGGGGCGCGTGGTGGTGGCTGCTGTCACCGCTGTACCGCTCACTCCTGAACTGCGCGATCAGATCCGCGAGAAGGTGCGCGCCCAGACCGGACGCGACGCCGAGATCGAGGAGACCGTGGATCCATCGATTATCGGCGGCCTCGTGCTTCGTGTCGGCGACGTCGTCGTTGACGCATCGCTCCGCACCAGACTCGAGGAGATGCGTCGCTCGCTCGAGACCACGCCCGTCGACCTGTCCAAGGCCGTCGAGGCTTGACGCCCACGCTGCTCCGCTCCAGAAGAACGAGAAAGGTAACAACCACCCGATGAAGCTCCGCCCCGACGAGATCACCAAGGTCCTGCGCGCCCAGATCGAGCAGTACGAGGGCGTCGCCGAGGCCGACGAGGTCGGGACCGTCCTGCAGGTGGGTGACGGTATCGCCCGCGTGCACGGCCTCCCCTCGGCGCTTGCGCTCGAGATGCTCGAGCTGCCCCATGGCGTCTCAGGCCTGGCCCTGAACCTCGAGGAGGACAACGTCGGCGTCGTGCTGCTTGGCGAGGACACCCTCATCAAGGAGGGCGACCCCGTCCGCCGCACCGGCAAGGTCATTCAGGTTCCTGTGGGCGAGGCACTCCTCGGCCGCGTGGTTGACCCGCTTGGCGTGCCGCTCGACGGCCGTGGCCCAATCGCCTCCACCGAGTTCCGCCCCGTGGAGTTCAAGGCTCCGGGTGTGGTGCAGCGCCAGCCGGTGACCCAGCCGCTTCAGACCGGCATCAAGGCCATCGATGCGCTTATCCCGATTGGCCGTGGCCAGCGCGAGCTGATCATCGGTGACCGCCAGACCGGCAAGACGACGATCGCGATCGACACGATCATCAACCAGCGCGGCCAGGACGTGAAGTGCTTCTACGTGGCCATCGGCCAGAAGGCATCGACCGTCGCCCAGGTTGTGGAGCGTCTGCGCGAGGCCGGCGCCATGGAGTACACGACCGTGGTTGTGGCATCGGCAGCCGCCAGCGCCCCGCTCAAGTATCTGGCCCCGTACTCGGGTGCCGCCATGGCGGAGTACTTCCTCTACAACGGCCAGCACGCCCTGTGCATTTACGACGACCTCTCCAAGCAGGCTGACGCCTACCGCCAGATGTCGCTGCTGCTGCGGCGCCCGCCGGGCCGTGAGGCATTCCCCGGCGACGTGTTCTACCTGCACTCCCGTCTCCTGGAGCGCGCTTGCAAGCTGTCCGACGAGCTCGGTGGCGGGTCGCTTACGGCGCTCCCCATCATTGAGACGCAGGCCGGTGACGTGTCGGCGTACATCCCGACCAACGTCATCTCCATCACTGACGGCCAGATCTTTCTTGAGTCCAAGCTGTTCTACTCGGGCGTTCGTCCGGCCGTGAACGTTGGTATCTCGGTCTCGCGCGTGGGTGGTAACGCCCAGATCAAGGCCATGCGCAAGGTTGCCGGTCGCCTGAAGATCGAGCTGTCGCAGTACCGCGACCTGGAGGCCTTCGCACAGTTTGGATCGGAGCTCGACGCCGCCACACAGCAGACGCTTGCCCGTGGTGCGCGTCTGGTGGCATCGCTCAACCAGCCGGCGTTCCAGCCGTGGCCGGTCGAGGATCAAGTGGTCATCATGTTTGCCGCCGGTCGTGGGTTCCTCGACACGGTTGCCCCGTCTGATGTCTCGCGCATCAACGATGAGATTCGCGGCGCCCTGCGCGACGAGGGAACGATCCTCACGGAGATCCGAGAGACCAAGGACCTGCCAGACGCCCTTCAGACCAAGTTGTCCTCGTTCCTCGAGGGCCTGATCAAGAAGATCGCCCCCGCGGCGACAACGGCCTAGGCAGGAACGTGGCCAGCCAGCAGGACATCAAGCAGCGCATCACCTCGATCACCGGGACGAGCAAGATCACCCGTGCGATGGAGCTGGTGGCGTCGGCGAAGTTGCGTCGTGCGCAGGTGCGCATTGAGGCGCTGCGGCCGTACGCCAAGGGAATGCGCCGCCTTATGTCCGGAGCGGCACGTCGCTCGGGCAGCCTGAATGGCATTCCGCTTCTGGAGGAGCGGGAAGAGACACGTCGCGCATCGGTCATCGCCGTCACGGGCGATCGCGGTCTGGCCGGCGCCTTTAACGTCAACGTGATCCGCCGCAGCCTTCAGGAGGCGGACGATCTCATTGAGCAGGGCTTTGACGAGGTTGTGTTCACCGCCGTGGGCAAGAAGGGCGGCGGCACGTTGCGCTTTCGCGGCAAGGTGCTCGAGAACCACTTCCAGGGCTTCTCGAGCGAGCCCACGTTCGTCGACGCAACCACCGTGGCCGACTTCGTGAGCGGGCGCTTCCTCGAGGGCGAGGTTGACAAGGTGGTGCTCGTATTCAACGAGTTCAAGTCGGTGGTTGAGCAGCGCGTGACCGCCGAGCAGCTTCTGCCTGTGCCACGCGATTTTGTTGACGACGCCGATGGCGATGGCGAGGTGGACGAGGAGCACGAGTTCAGCAAGGCACTCGCCGAGTTTGAGCCGGAGCCCCAGGCCCTGCTCGAGCAGTTGCTGCCGACCTTCGTCAACACCACGATCTACCGCGCACTCCTTGAGAGCGCAGCCGCCGAGCACGCCGCCCGGCGCACCGCCATGAGCAATGCCAGCGACAACGCCGGCCAGCTCATCGACGACCTCACACTCGCAATGAACCGCGCCCGCCAGGCCGCAATCACTCAGGAGATTCTTGAAGTGGTCGCGGGCGCGGACGCACTCAGCTAGACCAAATGCAGCACCTGAACCCACACCGAACGGGACGGATCACCACCAGATGAGCACCAACGGGAAGAACACCGGGACGATCCTCGAGATCAAGGGCGTCGTGCTTGACGTCCGCTTCGGCGACGACCTTCCGGGCATCTACAACGCCCTTGAGATCACCCGTCCCGACGGCACCACACTCGTAGCTGAGGTGCAGCAGCTCCTCGGCGACGACAAGGTGCGCGCGGTGGCCCTCGATACCACCGACGGCCTGTCGCGCGGTACCGACGTCATCGACACCGGCGGTCCGATCTCGGTCCCCGTGGGCGAGCCCACCCTGGGGCGCATCTTCAACGTGCTCGGACAGACGATTGACGAGGGCGGCCCGGTCGGCGAGACCGAGAGGTGGCCGATTCACCGTCAGCCGCCGGCATTCGATCAGCTGTCGCCGACATCCGAGATCTTCGAGACCGGCATCAAGGTCATCGACCTGCTCGCCCCGTACGTGAAGGGCGGCAAGGTGGGTCTGTTCGGTGGTGCCGGCGTGGGCAAGACGGTGCTCATTCAGGAGCTCATCCACAACATCGCGCAGGAGCACGGTGGACTGTCGGTGTTCGCCGGCGTGGGCGAGCGCACCCGTGAGGGCAACGACCTGTGGCTTGAGATGAAGGAGTCCGGGGTCATCTCGAAGACCGCCCTGGTGTACGGCCAGATGAACGAGCCGCCGGGTGCCCGTCTTCGTGTGGCGCTCAGTGGCCTGACGATGGCGGAGTACTTCCGTGACGTCGCTGGCCAGGACGTGCTGCTGTTTGTCGACAACATCTTCCGCTTTGTGCAGGCGGGGTCAGAGGTATCGGCGCTTCTCGGCCGTATGCCGTCGGCCGTGGGCTACCAGCCCACCCTGCAGACCGAGATGGGAAACCTGCAGGAGCGCATCACCTCCACCCGTAACGGTTCGGTGACGTCGGTGCAGGCCATCTACGTGCCTGCCGACGACCTCACCGACCCGGCTCCCGCCGCATCGTTCGCCCACCTCGACGCCACGACCGTGCTCAACCGGTCCATCGCCGAGAAGGGCATCTACCCCGCCGTGGACCCGCTCGACTCAACCAGCCGCGCGCTGTCGGCCGACATCGTGGGCGAGGAGCACTACGCGACCGCAATCCAGGTGCAGGAGATCCTTCAGCAGTACAAGGACCTCCAGGACATCATCGCCATTCTGGGTGTGGACGAGCTCACCGATGAGCAGAAGGTCACGGTGTCCCGTGCCCGTCGCATCGAGCGCTTCCTTTCGCAGCCGTTCAACGTGGCCGAGGCCTTTACCGGTACGCCGGGCGCCTACGTGTCGCTGCGCGACACGGTGCGTGGCTTTCGCGAGATCATCGCGGGCAAGCACGACAACCTTCCCGAGGGTGCGTTCCTGCTGGTGGGCACCATCGAGGACGCAGTTGCCAAGGGCGCTGAGATGGCCAAGGCCGCCGCGTGAGCACGTCCGCTCCCGAGAAGAAGCGCCTCGGGGTGCAGATCCTCACCCCGGAGGGCTCCGTGCACGACGGGGTGGCGGCAATGGTCATCGCCCCGAGCGTGGGTGGCGAGCTGGGCATTCTGCCCCGCCACGTGCCGCTCATCGTGCAGCTGCGCGCGGGTGAGACCCGCCTGAAGCTGCTCGACGAGACCGAAGTGGTCATGGCCACCACTGCTGGCTACATGTCGGTGGAGGACGATCGCGTGCTCATCATGGTTGAGCAGGCCGAACTTGCCGGCGAGATCGATCGTGGCCGGGCCGAAGAGGCCCTGCAGCGCGCCGAGGCTGCCCTTGCGGCCGCCGCTGGCGATGAGGTGGCCACACGTAGTGCCGAGGCCGACCTCAAGCGCGCCGAGAACCGCCTGAAGGTTGTCGACAAACAGTCATAGGCTGGACCCACCCGGACGGTCCGGGAACCCGAGCTCCATAGGAGAAATACATGGCGAATCCTGTTCGCGTCGTCGTCACCGGTGCCGCCGGTCAGATCGGCTACGCACTGCTCTTCCGCATTGCAAGTGGTCAGTTGCTGGGCCCTGACACCCAGATCGAGCTGCGCATGCTCGAGATCCCGCAGGCCCGTGGCGCCCTTGATGGCGTGGGTATGGAACTCGACGACTGCGCATTCCCGCTGCTGTCGGGCTGGGTGGCGACCGACGACCCCAACGAGGCGTTTGACGGCGCCAACGTGTGCATGCTCGTGGGCGCCCGCCCGCGCACCAAGGGTATGGAGCGCGGCGACCTGCTCGAGGCCAATGGCGCCATCTTCACCGTGCAGGGCAAGGCCATCAATGACCATGCCGCAGATGACGTGAAGGTGCTGGTGGTGGGAAACCCGGCCAACACCAACGCGCTTATCGCCATGCACTCGGCACCCGACGTGCCGAACGACCGCTTCACGGCCATGATGCGTCTCGACCACAACCGTGCCCTCACGCAGGTTGCGCAGAAGACCGGCGTCGCCGTGTCCGAGGTCACCAACATGACCATCTGGGGCAACCACTCGGCCACGCAGTACCCCGACGTGGTGCACGCCAAGGTAAACGGTGCATCTGCCTGGGACGCCATCGGCGACGAGGCATGGGTTGCCGACACCTTTATTCCCACCGTGCAGACCCGCGGCGCCGCCATCATCGAGGCGCGCGGCGGTTCGAGCGTGGCATCGGCGGCCAATGCGGCCATCGACCACATGCACGACTGGGTCCAGGGATCCCGCCCCAACGACTGGGTGTCGATGGGTGTGTGCTCAACGGGCCAGTACGGCACGCCCGAGGGTCTTATCGTGGGCCTCCCCTGCACCTGCTCCGGCGGTCAGTGGAGCGTTGTGGAGGGTCTGGACCTCGACGAGTTCAGCAAGCCGCGCATCGACGCGTCGGTTGCCGAGCTGGCCGAAGAGCGTCAGGCCGTCACGGACCTCGGCCTGATCTAGGCTCGGGATCGCCGGTGAACCCGGCGGTTTCCAGCAGCACACGCGAGGGGGCCCAAAGGGCCCCCTCGCTGCATCGTGCGTTTCGGTTACCCAAGCATCTCGGGTTTCACGCTCATCACCCTTTGCGTTCCGGGTGCCGTCTGCGTGCATCTGATCCACGATCCGAACCCGAAGTTGTAACCGTAGAGCCTGGCGCCGTAATGCTGCCGGTCCCAGTCATAGTTCGCTGGCCCGGTGACGTAGTGCTTCCAGGATTTCTCGAACCCGTTATACGGCATATCGGAGTAAAACCCCATCCCCGTCTCCTGGCCGTCCTCCCACCCGGGGATGTCGCCCCAGATGCGCACCTTTGTGTTGCACATGCTTCCGCTGTCGGCCAGTTCGTTCACCGAGTACGTCCGGGCAGCCCCTCCTTTGTTGCCTACCTCGATCACGCGCTTCGTGTGGTGCACGTGCTGGCGCACGACGTACCAGCCCCCGACACCAATTGTGTTGGGGAAGGCGTCGATAAAGCGGTCGACCCCGCCGTATGAGGAGTTGATCACCGTGCCGATGGTGCTGATGGTGGCGTAGTCGAGCGGGCGGTCCAACGTATGGCCCGCCGACACCTTCAGCGCCTTGCCTTTGTGGAGCACGATCATCGTGCGTTCGGCCAGACCCGGGAGGAGGTACCGCTTGACCGTGCCCATCACCTCGTACGGGCGTGTGCCGGTGATAACCCGGTCAACCGTCGCCTGGTAGCTGTTGGCCAGCTTCGCATCGTTTTTCAGCTGCGCGCCCAGAACCATGAGGTAGCCGTACTGCTGGAAGATGTTGGCGTAGTACGTGGTGCTCTGGCGTGTGATCTGCGCGAGGTCGGTTGTGATGATGGGCGTACGCGGGTTGCCCTGTGTGCGGCTCACATCGACGGCCTGGTCCTGCTGGCGCAGGCTGCTCCACCACGACCAGTGCGCGGCACCGTTGTCGCCACGGCGTGCGTTCGTGCCGGTGTAGTACGACGCCGTCACATCAATGTTGGTGGGCAGATGCGAAATCTGGCCCTGCATGTAGGCGAGCGTTTCGTTGATGGCATCGGCCGTGGGCTGCGGCGCTTCGGTGGACGAGCCGCCGATGTAGGCGCCGCACGTGGCGCCAGATGATGACGCCTTGATCATGCACGCCAGCACAGCGTCCCATGCGGTGAGGGCGTTGGTGCCGTTGATGTCGACCCCGCGAAGAGCGTCGCCGTACCCGGAGAGGTTCTGCTGGTTGAGCAGGTTCTCTACCTGGTCGAACCGCCCCATTACCTGGACGTGGTTGGCGTCGATGGTCTTCTTCAGGGCATCCACCTTGGTGTGGAGTGCGCGGATGTTGGCGCCATCGCCATCCATACACGGCAGGCCCACCTTCTGGTTGGCGAGGCAGGCGCTCACCTTCGAATACGCCTCGTACGCACCCTTTGCCAGCGTGGAGATGATGGCCGAGGCGCTGCTCGCGCCGATGAGGAACGCAGCGGCGGCGACGAGGCCGACAATTGCAATACGGGGTGAACGGATGGCGCACTCCCTTGGGGGTTGACTATGTGCAGAGTGTCACAAAAACACACCACCGTCTGATGGCGGCCGCTTACGATCACGGCATGGGCATCGGCATTCCTTCAGTCCTGCGCATACCGGCATTCCGCCGAGTGTGGTTCGCGAGCGTGGCCAGCAATGGCGGCACGTGGCTGCAGGCCGTGGCGGCTGGTTGGCTGGTGTGGGAACTCACCGGTAGCGCTGTGGTGGTGGGCGCGCTTGCACTGGCGTATCGGGCGCCCGCCCTGCTGTTCTCCACATGGGGCGGCAAGATCGCCGATCGCCACGACTGGCGGGCGGTGGGCATCATCACGTTCCTGGTGCAGGCGCTGGGTGCTCTGGTGCTGGCCATCCTCTTCTGGACGGGCCACATCACGGTGCCGGTGATCTTCGCGGCCACCATTGTCATCGGCATCGGGTTCGCATTCGGGCTTCCCTCGGTGCTGGCGCTGGTGCCTGCACTGGTGCCCGTGGGGCGGTTGCAGGACGCCGTTGCACTGAATGCGGTGGGAATTAACGTGGCCCGCATGGTGGGGCCGATGATCGGCGGGGTTGTGCTCGCCTTTGCCGGGGCGGCGTGGTGCTTCTTGCTGAACGCCGTGTCATTCCTGGCCCTGGTGATCGCGCTTGCGCTGATCCCCCGGCTCAATCAGGGCTCGCGCGTGCCCAAGCGCCTGCGTGCTGCGGTGTCGTATGTGGTGCACGACCGCGCCGCACGGCGCCTGCTTGTGGGCATGTCGGTGTTCATGTTGTTTGCGGGTCCGGTGCAGGAATTGGCGCCGGTCGTGGTGCAGCGTGTGGGCGGGGGGCCGGTGGCGCTCGGCCTGTTGCTCGGCGCAATGGGCACAGGGGCCCTGATGGGTGCATGGGCGCTTACCACCCTGTCGGGGCGTGGCCTGCCGCGCCACATCTCAATTTCCGTGGCGACATTGGGGTTTGGGTTGGCGCTGGGCGTTGTTGCGGTTTCGCCATGGCTCGGGCTCACCATCGCCGGCATGGTGGTGGCCGGGGGCTTCTGGATATGGCTGCCCACCCTCACCAACGCCGCCATTCAGATGTCGTCGCCAAGCGAGCTTCTTGGGCGCATGCTCGGCTTCTATCAACTGTCGGTCATCGCACCGATTGCCGTCGGATCGGTGGTATTCGGGTGGATTGCCCAGCGCATCGGTATCGGCTGGAGCCTGGGAGTTGCCACACTCTGCCTCGTGGGCTGGGGAGCATGGACCCTGTTCAACCCTGTTCCCGAGATCGATAGGGATATTCGCACCATCCGCAACTGAGGGGCGGAACGTGTTGATCCGGGGTCGGGGGAGGCCTCGGGTATGCTGGATGACGTGGAAGAGGCCCGTCTCGCCGAGCGTCTGATCGCCCACGACACCTCCGATGCCGCAGGTCTGGCGGTGGCCACCGACTTTGTGTCGGGGTGGCTGGAGGGTCGGGGTGCCGACGTGACCCGGCGCACCTATGAGGACCGCGAGGTGCTCATCGCCCGTGCCGGGAACGGCCCGGTGAAGATCATCTTCCATGGGCACCTCGACGTCGTGCCCGGGCGCCCCGACCAGTTTCTGCCGCGCATCGACGGCGACCGGTTGTTCGGTCGCGGCGCATACGACATGAAGGGCGCGCTCGGGGCGATGATGCTGGCCGTATGCGATCTGCACGACCGACCGCCCGAAGGTGCCACCGTCGAGTTCGTGATGGTGCCCGACGAGGAGCGCGCCAATCCCGGCCGCAATGCATCAGAGATGCTGGTGGCTGATGGCCTGCGCGCTGACATGGTGATCTGCGGCGAGCCAACCGATATGCAGGTGGGCGTGCAGGCGAAGGGCGTACTCATTCTCGAGATCGATGTGGAGGGCCGTGCCGCGCATGGCTCCACCCCATGGCTCGGCGACAACGCCGTATTGCGCGCGCTTGAGCTGTACCGCCGCATCGAGTCGCTGCCCTTCACCAATGCGTCAACACCGCTGTTCGCACGCCCGTCCGTGAACCTGGGGCGCATTTCAGGTGGTGACGCGGTGAACAAGGTGCCCGATGCCTGTCGCATCGACGTCGACATCAGGTACCTGCCCGGGCAGGATCCCGAGGAGATTCTGCGTCAGGTGCGCGATGCCGGCCCCGCCCGCGTTCAGGTGTCCATCGCCCGTCCGCCCGCCGACACCGACCCCGACCACCCGCTGGTGACGGCGCTCATCGGCGCGGCGTCGTCGTATGACGACTGCACAACGTCGGTGGGGCGCAATGGGGCCTCAGACGCCGTTGCCTTTCTTGAGGTGGGCGTGCCCGCCGTTGAGTTCGGGCCAAGAGGTGCCGGTCACCACGGCCCCGATGAGCACGTGGACCTGCCGAGCCTTGCGATCTACCGACGCGCATTGGTGGACTTCGCGCGGGCCTCGGGTGCCTTGGCACCCCTCATGGAAGCCCATCGCGGCGGGGAGGCACTCGCATGAGTGACGAGCTGCCGCCACATCCCGATGACGACGAGATCGCTGAGGTCCTGGCCTCGGGCGACGACAGCGACGCCGCGCCCGTCACGAAGAAGTCGGCGTGGTACAGGGTTCCGCGCCGCCGCCGCCGCTGGCCGTGGTTTGCCATGTGGGTCGCGCTGCTGATCGTGGGCGTGGGTGGGGGGCTGGCCGTGGCCAGCATCCAGCTGCTCGACAACACCCTGACCGAGGCGAGCCCCAACACTCCCGACGTGCTCCAGGCCGAGAAGGCCGTTGACGCACAGCTGCCTGGCGCACCCATCAACATCCTGCTTCTGGGCTCTGACAAGCGCGCCGGCCAGCGGGGCTCTGGCGACCCGGGGCGCGCCGACTCGATCATCCTCATCCGCATGGACAACGACCAGGGCTTCATCTCGATGCTCTCGTTCCCACGCGATCTCTACGTGAATATTCCAGGCCACGGCATGAACAAGATCAACGCGTCGTTCGCCCTCGGTGGCCCCGCGAAGGCCATCGAGACGATCAAGGCGCTTACGGGCCAACCCATCAACTACTTCGTGAACATCGACTTCAACGGGTTCGTGAAGTTGGTTGATCAGGTGGGTGGCGTGTACCTCGACGTGGACCGCAAGTACTTCAACAAGAACACCCCGGGCGCGGCGGGTTCGTACTCAGAGATCGACCTGAAGCCCGGGTACCAGAGGATGAACGGCAAGGACGCACTGTCGTACGTGCGCTACCGCCACACCGACTCGGACTTCGCCCGCATCGCGCGTCAGCAGGCATTTCTCTCAGAGCTCAAGCGGCAGACCAACCGGTTTGGCAACCTGCCGGAGATCCCTTCGTACGCCGGCATTTTCGCCCGCAACATCACCACCAACATCAAGTCAGTGCCGGTGCTGCTGGGCATCATGGAACAGGCGATCACCACCGACAAGGACCGCATTGCCCGTGCGGCCCTTACTGGGAACCTCGCCATGCGCGGTGGGGCGTCTGTCGTCGAGGCCCCGGCCTCTGAGGTGTCGTTGAAGGTGGACCAGTGGCTCCATCCGTCATTCACTCAGGGCACCGGCGCGGCTGTCGTGAGCCCGAACGACGTGGCGGTTGACGTGCTGAATGGCAATGGAGCGCTGCTGTCGGCCGAGGACGCCGCGCAGCAACTGCGCGACAAGGGCTGGAATGCCACGAGCGGCGGAAACGCCGAGGCATTTGGCAAGTCGGGGACCATCGTGCAGTACGCCGATGGCCAGCGCGATGCCGCCCAGGCGATCTCCAAGTTGTTTGGCCCGAAGACCAACATCGGGGCCCTGCCGAAGTCGGAGCAGTCGAAGGACGTTGATCTGCGGGTGGTGCTCGGTGAGTCGTATGACGGCAGCCTGGCAACGGCGGTCAAGCCGTCAAAGGCCAAGGCTGCCCGGCCACAGGCCAATGTGGTGTGGACCACCTCGCTCGTGCCCCTGCTTGCGCGCGTGCAGAAGGCCACCGGCCTGAAGGTGATGGTGCCGCTGCGGGTGCCGAGCGGCTCGTCCCTCAGGATTGTGCGCTCCTACCGGGTAAACACGGGCGGGCAGGGGCCCCAGGCGCTCAAAATGGTGTTCCGGGTGCCCTCCGGCACGTACTGGGGCTACCAGATCCTCGACTGGGCCGACCCGCCGCTGCTCGATGGACGCACCGGCGTGGTGAACAGCGGCGGCCGCGAGTACTCCACGTTCTACGACGGCAAGAACCTCATGCGCCTTGCCTGGCAGAAGGACGGCATGACCTACTGGATTTCCAACACGCTCGACTACCAACTGTCGCCCGAGACCATGTACGCCATCGCGAAGTCGGCGCGTCCGCTGGGCCGGGCCAATCTGCCCAAGGGGCAGACGTCAACATCGATTTCCATGGAGCAGGACGCGTACACGCCGTGAGCGGTCTGTCGCGTATCGGGGTGATCGGGGCCGGATACGTCGGGCTCGTGACGGGGGCCTGCCTGGCGTCGCTCGGCCACTCGGTGACGCTTCGCGACATCGACCCCGAAAAGGTCCGCATGATCGAGGCTGGGGAGCCTCCAATTCACGAGGACGGCCTGGCCCAGCTGATGGCTGAGCACCGGGAGCGCCTGACCGCCACGCTTGATCTGGCGCAGATGCTCGCGGCATCAGAGATTGTGTTCATCGCCGTTGACACACCACCCACGCACTCGGGTGATGCCGACCTGTCGCGCGTGATGACGGTGCTCGACGAGATCGAGGCCGTGGGCGGCACCGGCGACCACGTGCTGGTGATGAAGAGCACGGTGCCGGTGGGCACTGGAGAGCGCGTGCGCATGGAGATGGACAAGCGCGGACTGGCGCATGTGGGCTACTGCTCCAACCCGGAGTTCCTCAAGGAGGGGGTGGCAATCGCCGACTTCCTCGACCCGGACCGCGTGGTGGTGGGCGACTTCCGCCCGGGCGATGGCGACCGCGTGGCGGCCCTCTACGAGCCACTCGGCGCACCGGTACTGCGTACCTCCGTGCCGACCGCCGAGATGATCAAGTACGCCAGCAACGCGTTTCTCGCCACGAAGATCTCCTTCATCAACGAGATCGCCAACGTGTGCGAAGAGGTGGGCGCCGACGTCACCGAGGTGGCCCAGGGAATGGGACTCGACCCCCGCATCGGCCCCCAGTTTCTGTCGGCAGGAGTGGGATTCGGTGGTAGCTGTTTTCCTAAAGACGTAAGCGCCCTTAAGCAACTCGCGGGAAACAGCGGCTACCACTTCCAGTTGCTCACCTCGGTGATCGAGGTAAACGAACTGCAGAAGCGCCGCGTGATCGGCAAACTGAGGCGCCACCTCGGGCCGTTGGAGGGCCGCGTGGTGGCACTGCTCGGGCTGGCATTCAAGCCGGGGACCGACGACATGCGCGAGGCATCCAGCGCCGTTCTGGCTGGTCGACTGCTGGCCGAGGGAGCAACGGTGCGGGGATATGACCCGGTCGCCATTGAGGCTGCGCGCGCCCGCCTGCATGCGGTGGATCTCTACGAAGACGCTGAGGCCTGTGTGCGCGGCGCCGATGCCGTAGTGCTGGTGACCGAGTGGCCCGAGATCCTCGCGCTCGACTGGGCACGGGTGCGGTCGCTCATGCGCGGCGACGTGCTGGTTGACGGCCGAAACGCCCTTGATCCGGCAACCATGGTGGCCGCCGGATTCGCGTACGAGGGCATCGGACGGGTGATTCCGTCGTGAGCGGGATTGCAGTGGTGGATCAGGCCGTCATCCTCGTGGGCGGTCAGGGCACACGCATGCGCCCCCTCACCGACACCCGGCCGAAGCCCATGCTCCCGTTGCTCGACCTGCCGTTTGTCGAGCGTCAGGTGGATCACCTTGCGCGCGCAGGAGTGACCACCATCGTGTTCTCGTGCGGCTACCGGCCCAAGGAGATCGAGGAGTACTTCGGCGATGGGTCATCCCGCGGGCTCATGATGGGGTACGTGGTTGACCCGGAGCCACTCGGCACCGCCGGAGCCATCGCTAACGCCGAGTCGCTGCTGCACGAGGGCGATGTATTTGTGCTGAATGGCGACATCCTCACCGACGTCGATCTGGCCGCGCTCGTTGCGCACCACCGTGGTCTGGGGGCAGACGCCACGATCGCCCTCACCCCGGTCGAGGACCCGAGTGCATTTGGTCTGGTGCGTACCGATGTCGATGGCCGGGTGATCGAGTTCGTGGAGAAGCCGACGGCAGATGAGCTGATTCCCGGCGAGCCCTATCGCATCAACGCCGGTACCTACGTGCTGTCGGCCGCAGCCCGCGACGCCATCCCGAAGGGTGTGCAGGTGTCGATTGAGCGCGACACCTTTCCGCTGCTGGCCGCCCGCAACGCGGTTGGGGCCCTGGCGTCGGAGTGCTACTGGCGCGACATCGGCACCCCGGCCTCGTACCGCGATGCCCACCTCGATGTGCTGGCGGGGCTGGTGAGCTTTATCCCCTCTCCCGGCGCATCGTGGGTTGATGCCACCGCCACCGTGGACCCGTCTGCGGTGATTGGTGCCGGTTCGTGCATCGGCCCCGGCGCCGTTATCGCATCGGGTGCAGTTGTGGATGGCGCCATCGTGGGTGGCGGCAGCATGGTGGGGGAGGGCGCCCGGGTGACCGGTGCCGTGCTTGGCAGAGGGGTCACCGTGGGCCCCCGTGCGGTGATCAGCGGAATGGTGGTTGCAGGGGACGATGCGACGTTCCCGGGCGGCCTAGTGATACTCGGCGGGGCAAGTATTGCCAGCGGGGCGACGGCGGGGGACAGCGAGGCCCGCTGATAATCTGATCCGCATTGCCGGGGCTATTCCCGGCGTGATCAGGGGGACTCATCAGGATGTCGGAACTGGACCTTCCCGAGGTACTGGGTGTTGACCGCGCGGGGCTCATTGATGGGCTCGCGTCGTCTGTCGCCGTGTTCGATCAGGCGCGTAGCGCTGCCGAGGCCCTTGAGATCCCGTTCCCATCTGATGCCGTGAAGGACGTGCTGATCTGCGGTATGGGCGGGTCGGCCGTGGCGGGCGACCT
>CAMCOB010000015.1 GCA_945876305.1 Bifidobacterium breve | reverse complement strand
CGACCAGTCCGCCTGAACTAGCCCGCGTCACCGTCAAACGGATCAGCCGGCGCACCATCGGCGGTCAGTTCCTCAATGCTTGCGCTGATGGCATCCAGGCGCGTGGCACACCACGCCTCCAGTGCGGCACCTCGCCGAAACAGCACCAGGGCCTCCTCCAGCCCCACCTCGCCGGCCTCAAGGGCATCGACGCAGCGCTCGAGTTCGGTCATGGCGTCCTCAAACGTGGTGCCCTCGGGCACATCGTCCTGCTGCATGATGCTCACCTCGTCCAGCGGGCCACCGTTGTCGCTCATCGGTCCTCCTGGTCGGCCCGCACCCGTGCGGGCACCGTTGCATCGGCAAATGTGAGCGTGACGTCGCCCGCCAGCACGGCGGCCGCAGCCGTCGTGACCGCGATCCCGGACAGGTCGCGCACCAGCGCGAATCCCTCGGCGAGTGGGCGCGCCGGATCGCGGCCGGCGCGCCGCGCACGCAGCACTGAGAGGCGCGATGTCGCAGACGCCGTGGCAGCCACACCCGCGCGGCGGCGTCTCGCGACAAGACCGGAGAGGTCGCGGCCCGGGCCATCCGCCGCATCGCGGATCTCACGGCGCAGGCGCATTCCGAGGCCGCTCACACGGTCGCGGGGACGGCGCACCACCGCCTCATGAGGCCGCAGCAGACCGGGGCGTGCGCCCACCAGATCCAGCACGCGGCGTGCCCGCGACGCCAGACGCCGTGTGGCACCGGCCAGGCGACGGCGCAGGGCGACCAGATCCTCCCCGAGTGCATCCCGATCGGGCACAACCAAGTCGGCGGCGGCGGTGGGCGTGGCCCCCTGGGCATCTGCCGCCAGGCACGCGAGGGTCACATCAGGCTGGTGGCCGATCCCCGCGACCACGGGAGTACCGCATGCCCGGATGGCCCGGGCCATGGCCTCGTCGCTGAACGGGAGCAGGTCCTGCAGCGAGCCCCCGCCCCGGGCAATAATGATCACATCCACGCGCGGATCGCTGTCGAGTAGCGCCAGCCCCCTGATGACCTCACCCGTGCACGCAGGGCCCTGCATGGCCGCCTGAACGACAACCACGGGCACTGGGAGCCGGGCTTCAATGCGTCGCAGCACGTCGGCGCGTGCTGCCCCCGCACGGGCCGTAATCAGGCCGACGCCCCTCGGTACAAATGGCAGTGGGCGCTTCTGTGCGACGTCGAACAGGCCCTCCGCAGCAAGTCGGCGGCGGCGCTCTTCAATAGTACGGAGGATCTCCCCCTCGCCCGCCGGTTCGATGCGGTGCAGCCGCACGACAAGGCGCCCATCCCGACGGGAGAATTCGGGTCGCGCCACCGCCTCGATCACGTCGCCATCGGCCAGGGCATACCCCGCACCCACGTCATTGGACCACGCGAAGCAGTCGATACGCGCGTCCATGCCATCGCGCGGGTCCTCAAGCCGGAACCAGAACATACGGTCGCCGCGTCCGGATCTGAGGTTGACCACCTCGCCGCGCATGCGAACCGTCTTGGTGTGCGCACCGATCACACGCTCAAGGGCCGACACGACGTCGTCGACCTCAAATACCCGGGCGCTCTCAGAGTGGGTGGTCACCGGTCGATCATCGCACCGCCCCCCGACGGCATCGGGCTACACAGGGGGTGGAATTGACACCAGCACCGCCACGGTGACGAGCACGGCGGCGGCGAGCACAATCTCTGCCCGCACGCTGACACGGAGCGCCGACATCGCACCGGTGGCGTCGCCGCCCAGACCGAGTGCGGCTCGCTCCATGCGTGGGTGGAGCGAGAAACGGTTCCACGCCGCCAGAGCCAGCATGCCCGCGAACACTCCGAGTTTCACGAGCAGGACGACCCCGTACGACGTTGTCCACAGCGCGCTGAGTGACGGTAACTCCGCCAGCGACCGGTAGACGCCGGTGACCACCAGCACAACGACCGCCGCCACCGCCATCGCTGAGAACCGCACGATCACCAACGCACCCAGATGCACCGCGTCGTGGTCATCGAGGCGGCGGATGATCGGCACGGCGAGCACAGCCAGCATCACGAGCCCTCCGAGCCAGGCTGCTGTCGCCCACCCATGGAGCGCATCGAGTGCGGTCCCGAGGGTGGCATCCGTACCGGTTCCCGCATGCCCCGCCCACGCGAGGACCACCGCCGCGAAAGCGCCCGGGGCGCTCATCAGCACGGCCCGTGCCGTCGATGGCGCCATGGCCAACTCACCCCGACGGGCCACCGTGGCGGCCACACCGGCGATCGCCAGCAGCACTGCCAACACCATCCACGCGATTCCCCAGCGCGTATCGCGGAGCAGCGTCCCCACCTGCCCGCCACTGATGCCGAGCGACGACACCTGCGCGATGAGGCCGAGCACGAGGCCAGCGCCCCACGTGACCGCGAGTGCCCACCATGTGCGCCACCACACCCGCACCGGCCCGGCGGCAACCCGGGCCGTGCGCTCCATCACCCCAGCGGCATCATTCTCGCCCGGTGCCCAGATGCCCCCCGAATGCCATGCCACGCCCAGCACCCATCGGCGCGTGAGCGCCATTCCCATCGTGCCGAGCACGCCGCACAGCACCAGCAGCCGGGCCAACACCCCGAGGGGTCCGATGCCGTCCGCACCGCGCGGGGTGACCGCATTCGCCACCGGATACTCCGACCCCACAACAAACGAGGCCGTGCCCGCGATCGGGTGACCATCGAGGGCCAGCACCGACCAGCCGGCCCGGTACGTGCCATCACCGTCGGGAGGGATGGTCACAAGGATGGCCTCCGGGTCGCCTGGGGCCACCCGCACCTCGGCAGACGACGCCCCGTGGGGGCCATTCGCCGCGCCCCATGCGAGCGCACTCTCAAGGGGCGTGCCAACCGCGATGCGGAGCACCGGTGGCACGGCCCCGCGCGGTGCTGCGGCGACGGCGCCCGCGCACATCATCAGGACGAGGAGCGCAGTGGCAACCGCGCGCTGCATCAGCCGCCGAAGATGAGGGCGATCAGGATGATGTTCATCGCGATGATCAGGACCGAGATGGCGACCGCCACCACCGTGGTGCCCACCCGGTTGACCAGCGGCCCCATGACAGCCGTGTCGCGCGTCACGTGGATGAGCGGGATGAGTGCGAACGGGATGCCGAAGGCGAGCACCACCTGCGACAGGACGAGGGCCACGACCGGATCGACGCCAATCGCAATGATGATGATCGCGGGAGCCATGGTGATCAGGCGGCGAAGCGCAACGGGAATGCGACGGCGCAAAAAGCCATCCATCACCACCTGCCCGGCCAGCGTGCCGACGCTCGACGACGAGAGGCCCGAGGCAAGCAGCGCAATACCGAAGAGAATCTCGGCATGGCTGCCAAGCGTTGTGCCCAGCGCGTCGTACACCGCCCCGAGGTCATCCCCCACGTCGGTCATGCCGGCCTTGTTGAAGACGGTTGCGGCGATGACCAGCATGGACAGGTTTACAAGCCCCGCAATGGTCATGGCGATGATCACATCCACCATCTCGAACCGGAAGAGTTTGCGCTTCGATTCGGGATCAGTCACCGGGATCCGACGCTGAGTGAGGGCAGAGTGCAGATAGATGACGTGAGGCATGACCGTGGCCCCGATAATTCCCACCGCCAGCAGCAGGCTGCCGGTACCGTCGAACGCTGGCACGAGCCCGGACACCACGTCTGCACCCGACGGCGCCGCGAGAATCACCTGGGCGCCGAAGGCCAGCACGATGACCCCCACGAACCCGGCGATGACCGCCTCGAACCTGCGCACACCACGCGATTGCAAGCCAAGGATCGCAAATGCCGCCACGGCGGTGAGCAACGCCGATGGCAGCAGGGGCAGGCCGAACAAGAGGTGCAGTCCGAGCGCGGCGCCGATGAACTCGGCCACGTCGGTGGCCATTGCCACAAGCTCCGCCTGTATCCAGAGAAGGATCACCACTGGGCGGCGGTAGCGAGCCCGGCAGGCCTCCGCCAGGTTCATCCCTGATGCAATACCCAACTTGGCGCTGAGCGACTGGATGAGCATGGACATGAGCGTGGCCAGCACCACCACCCACACCAAGAGGAACCCGAACCGGGCGCCGCCGGCCATGTTGGTGGCGAAGTTCCCCGGATCGACATAGGCAACCGCGGCAACGAACGCAGGGCCGAGAAATGGTGTGAGGCGCCGGACACCTCGGCGGTGCCCCGCCAGGGACTGCTCCGCCGCACGGAGCACCAGGGCGTCGCCAGGCAGCGCGTCAGCCGGGCCGGGAGCCGCGCCATCCCCCGCTGTACCGGAAGACTGCGCTCGCTTCGGCCGATCATTCGCCATCAGCGCGGATGCTAGCCGGGTGCCCCATCCCGCGAGGACGACCGCGCCGCGCGCACCAGCGCGGAGGGCGAGACTCCAAGACCGGAGATCACGACCGAATGCCCACCCCGGTTGAACATCGTTGCGGTACGGCCGTCCGCGTCGAAGCCGAACACGACGGGGGCACGTCCCACGATCACCCGACTCCCGGGTGGTGCCCCGAGAGGTGGCCCGGAGACCACCGAATATGCGATGCGCCGGCCGACGCGTTCATAGATGAGCGTGGTCACCGCGCGGTCCGACACGGTGTCGTCCCGGCGACCCACAGCGCGCCAACCAAGGCGATCCATCAGATTGGGGAACGCCACCCCGGCGGCCGTCACCGCTGGCGCCCCGGATGGAGTCACCAAAGGGGCGCCCGATTGCGGCCCGCGTGCCTGCGCCGCCACCACGGCACGGGCCACGTCGTCGGGGCCGTGCGTGGCAACCCCAAAGGCGACTGCCAGCACGATGGCAATCACGATCACCCCGAGGCCCCACCAGGTCCCACGCCCAGGCGGGTCCTCGCCCTCATCACTGACGGTTGGCCCACGCCCAGCGGGCGGAAACGGGTTTACCATCGAGATGTGCCTGAGGAAACCACTTCGATGCCCCGTCGGGGGCCATTTCGTCGGTTGTGGGCTGCGTTTACCACCGCGCGTGGATTCCGCCGGCTCGCGGCCATCAACATGGTGCTGCTCTGGTTCATCCTCCCCAGCGGAGCATTTGTTCGGCTGACTGGATCCGGACTGGGATGCACAGAGTGGCCGCTGTGCACCGCCGGGCGCATCATCCCCGCCAGCAGCCAGCACGCGTGGATCGAGTACACCAACCGCATCGCGTCGGCCATCGTCATTGTCGTCGCAATCGTCACGGCCATCGCGGCGTTCAAGGCGATCGGATCAATACGGACGACCAAGATCGGGGCCGTCATCGCCGCCGCGGGCAGCGTGGGGCAGATCCCGCTGGGGGCCGTCACGGTCTTCTTCGACCTCCACCCGCTTCTGGTGGCATCGCACTTCGTGCTGTCGCTCATCGCGCTGTCGGGTGGCGTGGTGGCCTTCCTGGGCGCCGACGACGTGATGCGCCGCATCACCCGCGCGTGGTCGCGGCGACCAACGCTGCTGGCGGTGCTGGGGGCGGCCGCGCTCAGTACCGCCGTCATCACCGGCGTGCTCGTGACATCGGCCGGGCCGCATTCGGGTGATGCCAAGGTCATTACGCGCTTCGGCATGCTGGATGACGCCGCATACGTGCACGTGCGTGCCGTATTCGCCCTTCTGGTTGTGGCGATTCTCGTGGGCTGGCTGATGCGCGGACGCAGGGATGATCGCGGACTCATTATTCCTGCACTCTGGTTCATCCCGGCATTCGCTGCGCAGGCCATCATCGGGGAGGTGCAGTGGTACACGCAGTTGCCGTGGCCCACTGTGTGGATGCATGTGACCGTCGCGGGCATCGTCTGGACGCTGGGTACCGTCATCGTCTGGCGACTCGCACGTCCAATCGTGCGCCGCGACGCCTAACGACGGCGCCCGGTCGCCGTCTCCTGACACGTCACGCACCGCTCAGCGCCGGGCACGATCATGAGTCGGGCCTCGGGAATCGGCTCGTCGCAGTCAGTACACGTGCCGTATTCGCCCCGCGCCGCCGCCTCGGCTGCCCGGATCAGGCGCTCCTCCTCAACTTTCAGACGAAGCGCCGCCTGCAGCTGCCGCTCACGGGCATCTGCATCGGTCGCCGCCTCTGCCGGGTGATGGTGGGCATCACTCGCACCTGCGCCGTCCGCAGCGAGATCACGGGCCTCGACTCGTTCGTGGGCCTCACGGGCGAGTCGGGCAAGTCGGGCGGCTTGATCCTCTTTCGGCATACGAAAACCATAGCGACGACCAAAGGGGACGACGTGGGTGTGACAGTGCGGCTACCCTCATATATGTGAGCGATCAAGCAGTTGAGACACGGGACCTCGTCCGGGAGTACAAGGGCGGCGTCAAAGCGGTTGACGGAGTGTCCCTTACCGTCGAATCTGGCGGCATCTTTGGCTTTCTGGGCCCCAACGGTGCGGGCAAAAGCACCATGGTGCGCATGCTCACCACGCTGCTGCGGCCCACGTCGGGTACCGCGATTGTGGCTGGGCACGACGTGATGAAGGAGCCCGGCATTGTGCGGCGTCGTATCGGCGTTGCGCTGCAGGATGCGGCCATCGACCCATACATGACCGGTCGCGAACTCCTGAGGCTGCAGGGTGTGCTGCACGGGATGAAACGTGCCGACTGTCGAGCTCGTGCCGACGTGCTGCTTGGCAGGGTCGATCTGGAAGACGCCGCCGACCGCCGTGTGGGCACCTATTCGGGAGGAATGCGGCGGCGCCTCGACCTCGCCCTCTCTCTGGTGCACGAGCCCGTGGTGCTGTTTCTCGATGAGCCCACCACCGGGCTTGACCCGGTGTCCCGTGTGACGCTGTGGGATGAGGTACGCCGCCTGAACGTGGAGCACGGCACCACCGTCTTCCTCACCACCCAGTACCTCGAGGAGGCCGATCAGCTTGCCGACCGTGTCGCCATTATCGACGGCGGGCTGATCGTGGCCGATGGCACGCCGAAGGCGCTCAAGGCCCGCATCGGCTATCCGCTGCTCTCTGTGGTGGCGGCAGACGGTTCCACGCCGGATGACGTTGCACGGGTGCTTTCCGGATTTGGCGAGATGGTGCCGGGAGCCCGTGATGGCGGGGCCGCCGTTCGCCTGCCAGGAGGATCAACCGCGATGGCCGACGCCGTGCGTGCGCTCGACGACGCCGGCGTGCGATTCGCCGAGATCGATCTGGCTGAGCCCACGCTCGACGATGTATTTCTCGCCAGCACGGGTCGTCACCTCGCGGGATCGGACGACGCCACCGCATGACGGCAGCCATCCCCGTCATCAGGCAGACCGCGGCGCTCGCCTGGCGCTCAATCGTCACCACGATCCGACTGCCGCAGGCGTGGTTTCCCGCGCTCTTCTTTCCGTTGGTGCTCATGGCCATCTTCACGGCCTCGTTCGGAGGCGCGCCGGGGACCATCCCGGGCTTCCCCCCGGTGCGCAGCTTCCTCGACTTTGCGGTGTCGGGCGCCATCATTCAGGGAGTTTTGATTGGTGGCACATCCGCGGGGGCAGCGTTCGCCACCGATATCGAGGGGGGCTTCTTCGACCGCCTGGTGGCCTCCCCCACCTCGCGCACCTCCATCCTCACTGGCCGGTTGGGTGCGTCCATCGCCCTTGGCGTGGGACAGGCGCTGCTGTTCATCTCAGTGGCTGCCATATTCGGGGCCCGGGTGGATGGCGGGGTGCTCGGCATATTTATTGTTGTGGTCATCGCGACGCTCTTCGCCGCTGCTGTCGGGGGCCTCGGGATCTTTCTCGCACTTCGCACTGGCTCCGGCGAAGCCGTGCAGGGCATGTTCCCGCTCTTCTTCGCGCTGCTCTTCTTCTCGTCGGCCTTCTTTCCCCTCGACACCATGGTGGGCTGGTACCACGACGTGGCCGCGCTGAACCCGATCACCTACCTGGTGGAGTCGATGCGGCTTGAGATCATCGGGGGCGCCACGATCTGGACAGCGCTGACCGGCATCGGAATCGCGCTCGGCCTCGCCGTCATCACCGTCGGTGCCTCTGCCCTAGCGCTTCGCCGACGACTACGGGTGGCCGCATGATGAAGGGTCTCGCCGTGAGCCTTGGGCTTGCCGGGCGCAATCTGCTGTTGGTGCGACGCGTGCCGTCGGTGTTCATCCCGTCGCTCATCATGCCGCTCTTCATCCTTATCGCCACGTCGGGGGCGTTCCACGGCATCGGCGCGCTTCCTGAGTTTGCCGGGGCCTCGTACTTGGCGTTCACCATTCCCATGGCGGCCACGATGGGCGCCGGGTTCGCGGGCATCAACTCGGGCATGACCGTGGCGCGGGATCTGGAGGGCGGCTTCTTTGACCGTCTGCAGTCGAGCCCGGCACCGCGCGTGGCACTGATCATGGGGCCGATGTTCGCCGCGCTTGTGCGCAGCATCTTCACCACCAGCATTGTGTTCATCGCCGGATTGATCGGTGGCGTCTGGCTGCCGGGACTCCTGCCGCTACTGCTCATCTACGGATTCGCGCTCCTCTTCGGTGCCTGTGCATCGTGCTGGGCCATTGGCGTCGCCCTGCGTGCGCGAACAGTCCAGGCCGCGCCCATCATGCAGTTGGTGGTGTTTCTGTCGGTGTTCATGTCGGTGGCCTATGTGCCCGCGAGCGCTCTTCACGGGTGGCTGGGTAACGTGGCCGGGCTCAATCCGGTCACGTACATCCTCACCGCATCCCGCTCGGCCGAGCTCACCGGGTCAATCATCTGGAGCGAGACCTGGCCCGGTCTGGTGGCAGGCTTCGGGCTGCTCATCCTGCTCGGGATCTTCGCCTTGGCCCCACTCCGACATCTGGAAAACCGCTAACCCAGCGCGCTTCCCGCGCGACCGGACGCTGGCGCACCCGGCGAGTTGTCAGCGCGGGCTCAGGTGCGGAACGGCCCCTCGGCCAGCCGTGATGCCAGACGCATCAGGCCGATGAGCGACTTCGCGTCGTGCACCTCCACGATCAGCGCATCAAGATCTGCCAGCGGCCACGGCACCACCGTGATCTCCTCCTCGGGGATCGGTTTATGCGCGATCTCGGTGAGGTCGGTGGCCAGGAAGCAGTGGATGTACTCCTCGAGAATCGCGGGGGCGGTATAGAAGCCGCCGAGACTCTCCCAGGTGCCTGCGGCGCGCCCCACCTCCTCGGCCAACTCGCGCTTGGCGCATTCAATGGGCGGCTCACCCGGCACGTCCAACTTGCCCGCCGGCAGTTCGAGCAGGTACTCCCCCACCGCCTCGCGGGGCTGGCGCACCATCAGCACGTGGTCGCTGTCCACCGGCACCATCACGACCGCCCCCGGATGGGCGATGACCTCGCGACGCACCACGAGCCCATTGGGGCGCCGGTAATGGACCACCGACAGATCGACGACTTCACCCGAATAGATGGGTTCGGTTGACTCGATACCGAGCCCGTCGATGCGATGGATGCTCACGCCGCGCTCACGCCGTGGCGCGGGCGACGATGGCAAGCGTGATGTCCACCATGCGCTCAATGTCGTCGATGCGAATGCGCTCATCAGGGGTGTGCACCCCGACCATGGCGTTACACAGGTTTACCGACGCGAACCCGTTGACCAGAAACGCATTGACGTCTGATCCGCCCCCAGTGGCCACGAACCGCGGCGCAATACCGCAGTCCTCAATCGCCTGACGCGCCATCACCACCTGCGGAGCATCCTCAGCGAGCGTGTAGCCGGTGAAGTGGTGCTTCACGCGCACCTCCACGTCGCACTCGCACTCGGTACCGGCCCAGGTGAAGGCATCAACCATCGCGGTGAGTTGCCGGTCGAGGGCATCAATGTCGCGCGACCGGCATTCGCCCGTCACCACACACTCCTCGGCCACCACATTGTCGGCCGACCCCCCGCGGATGGTGCCCACGTTCGCCGTGGTGGCGTCGTCGATACGTCCGAGAGGCATCGCGGCCACCGCACGCGATGCAGCAACGATCGCGCTGCGCCCCTGCTCGGGGTGGATGCCCGCATGCGCCGCGACTCCCCGGAAGGTGGCCTTGATCTCTTTGTGTGTGGGGGCCGACGTGACGATCCCGCCGAGATCCCCGGTGTGGTCGTACACAAACCCGAACTCGGCCGTGAGCACCGACGGGTCGAAGTAGGCAGCGCCCTGAAGGCCCACCTCCTCGCATGGGGTGAACACCAGCTCAATTCCGGCGTGCGGCATTCCGTCGCGCACGATGCGATCAACCGTGTGCAGCATCACGGCAACTGCGGCCTTGTCGTCACCACCCAAAATGGCCTCGTTGGCGTTGGTGAGCCATTCGCCATCCTGCACCACCTCAACTGGCGCGAGCAGGGGCACGGTGTCCACATGGGCGCAGAACATGATGGGCGTGCCAGGCGCAGTGGGCGCAAACCGGGCGACGATGTTGTTGCAGCCCGCTGGCGCCACCATGGTGGCCGCATCGTCCTCGGTGATGCTCGCGCCCATGCGCTCCAACTCACGGATGACCGCGTCGGCCATCGCACGCTCCTGCCCGGTTGGCGAGGGGATCTCGCACAGCCGCACAAACAACTCGCACACCTCACTGAGCCCTGCGATCACGCCGTGGCCGTGGTGGCGGAGTCACCGCCGCCGTGGCCGGCCGCGCCGGCACGTGCCACCGCCGCCCCGATGAACGCACGGAACAGGGGCTGTGGACGGGTCGGCCTGCTCTTGAACTCGGGGTGGTACTGGCTGGCAACGAAGAAGGGGTGACCGGGCAGCTCGATGCACTCCACGAGGCGCCCATCGGGCGAGCGGCCGCAACTGACGAGACCCATCTCCTCGATCTTTGGCCGAAGCACCGGATTGACCTCGTAGCGATGGCGATGGCGCTCCTGAATGGAATCCACGTCGCCGTACAGGTCGCGCACAAGCGATCCCGGAAGCAGCGACACCGGATCGGCGCCCAGGCGCATGGTGCCCCCCCGCTCCTCGATCTGGCGCTGTTCGGGCAATAGGTCGATGACCGGGAACGGCGTCTCGAGGTCGAACTCGGTGGAGTTGGCACCGTCCATGCCGCACACATTTCGGGCGTACTCGATGATCGCAACCTGCATTCCGAGGCAGATGCCGAGGTAGGGCACGCCCTCTTCGCGGGCAATGCGGGTGGCCTCGATCTTGCCCTCAACCCCGCGGCCTCCGAACCCACCGGGCACCAGCACGCCGTCAGCAGCGCGCACGCGGTCGGACAGGTCCTCGGCGTCGGCATCCACCCAGTCGATCTCGACATTCACTCCATGTGCCAGGCCCGCGTGCTTGAGAGCCTCATACACCGACATGTATGCATCGTGCAGCTGCACGTACTTGCCCACTAGAGCAATCTTCACCGAGCCACTCGCGGTCAGGAGGCGGTCGACAAGTTCGCGCCAGTCGTCGAGCTCAAGCGGGCCGGACAGGTCGAGGCCCAGGCGGTTGCCCACAACGCGGTCGAGGCCCTCCGACTCCATCATGAGCGGCACCATGTAGATGTCGGCGGCATCCTCGGCCGAGATGACGGCCTCTATTGGGATACCCCCGTAGAGCGCGATCTTCTCGCGAACGTCGACGCCAAGCGGACGATCCGATCGCAGCACCAGGACGTCGGGCTCGATACCAATGCGTCGCAACTCGTTCACCGAATGCTGGGTCGTCTTGGTCTTCAACTCGCCGGCAACGCCGAGGTATGGCACGAGGGTGACGTGCACGAAGGCAACACGGTCGCGGCCCTCCTCATTGCGCATCTGGCGGATTGCCTCGAGAAATGGCAGCGACTCGATGTCGCCCACCGTGCCGCCGATCTCCACGATGACCACGTCGGCGTTGGATGACGTCGCCGCCTGCCGGATGCGGTCCTTGATCTCGTTGGTGATGTGGGGAATGACCTGCACGGTGGCGCCCAGGAAGTCGCCCCGGCGTTCGCGGCGGATGACCGCGTCGTACACGCTGCCGGTCGTGATGTTTGACGTGCGTGTGAGGGCTTCGTCGGTAAAGCGCTCGTAGTGGCCCAGATCCAGATCGGTCTCGGCGCCGTCCTCGGTGACGAACACCTCACCGTGCTGAAACGGGCTCATGGTCCCCGGGTCAACGTTCAGGTAGGGATCGCACTTCTGCAGCGATACCTTGAACCCACGTGCCTTCAGCAGGGTCCCGAGGGACGCTGCTGTGATCCCCTTGCCAAGGCCCGACACCACTCCGCCCGTCACAAAGACGTAGCGCTCACCGTGCTCACTCAATGGACCGGCCTCCCGACGTACCGCACACCGTACGGGACGTGAGCATACCCACCCGCGCGGCGCATGCCGTATGTGCTCAGCGACCCCGTCGCGCGAGCAGCTCACCCGCATGGGCGCGGGCGCCCTCATCGTCGGGTGAGGCCCCAAGCATGCGGCACATCTCAGCCACCAGCGCATCCCCCTCAACTGGCTCGATGGTGGTCACCGTGCGGCCGTCGTCGGCCACCCCTTTCACGAGCCGGTAGTGGCGGTCGGCCGCCGCCGCGACCTGCGGCAGGTGGGTGATCACCAGCACCTGCCGGCCCACGGCCAGTGCGGCCAGGCGATCGCCCACGGTGCCAGCCGTCACGCCACCGATACCGGCATCCACCTCGTCGAATACCCAAGCAACCCCCGGCTCGGCCGCTGCAGCCACCGAGTGCAGGGCGAGAAGCACTCTCGACAGCTCGCCGCCCGACGCCGCGTTAGCCAGTGGAGCCTCCGGAAGGCCGGGGTTGGCCCGCAGGATGAGCGCCACGTGATCGGCGGGCACTTCGGCGTCGTCACGCGACACCTCAACTCGCAGCGCGGCACCCGACATCGCGAGATCCTGCAGTTCGGCCTCAACACGTGCGGCCAGGCGCGGCGCCGCCTCAGCGCGAGACGCATGCAATGCGTCGGCGAGCGCGTGCGCATCGCCCAACAGGGCCTCGCGCGCTGCAGAGAGGGCGTCGCCGCCGGCCTGCCCCGTCGCCAGCGCGTCGAGCGCCGCCCGGGCCTCGTCGGCACGGGTCAGCACCATCTCGGTTCCCGGCCCGTATCGCCGCCCGAGGGTGGCGTACTCCTCAAGCCGGCCCTCAACCCATTCGAGACGGCCTGGCTCGGCGTCCAGATCCTGGGCGTAGCGGCGCAGTCCGATGAGCGCCTCCTGAAGCGCTGCCTCAGCGGCCTTCAAGTCATCAAGTGGCCCTTTGAGTGTGGGATCGAGATCGCACGCATGTTCGATGGCACGTGCCGCGCGACCCGTGGCCATCACCGCCCCGCTGTCATCCGAGTCCAGAAGCTCAAGAGCGCTGTCGGCTGCCTCTGCCAGGCGCTCCGCATGCCCCAGCCGGCCGCGTTCCGCCTGAAGCGTCGTCTCCTCGTCAAAATCCGGCGCAACCGCATCCACATCAGCCAGCAACTGGGTGAGTGCATCGCGCTCAGCCGCAGCCCGTTCCCGCCCGTCGCGGGCGGCGTCGATCTCGCGGGCAAGGCGCACCAGATCGCGTCGCATCAGGGTCAACTGCTGGGCCTGCGACGCCACGTCGGGTCCGGCGAAGGCATCGAGGATCGCCATCTGCGCAGCGGGACCAACAAGCCGACGCTGCTCGTGCTGGCCGGAGAACCGCACGAGACCCCCGATAAATGAGGCCACCGCATCACGCGACGCCACCTGACCATCCACCAGCGCCCGTGCGCGGCCCTCTGCGGGCACTCGGCGGGCCACCACAACCTCGGTCTCATCCTCCGCCAGGGCACGCACCTGCAGTGCCGGATCTCCGGGATCGAGAGAATCCCAGAAGCCGGCCGGCACGCTGACTGTTGCCTGCACCAGCGCATGCTTGGCACCGGGGCGCACGGCCTTCGGGTCAACGGGCGCACCGGCGAGCAACCCGAGGGCGGTCGCCACCACGGTCTTTCCTGCTCCGGTCTCACCGGTGATGGCCGTGAGGCCGGCGGTGGGCTGGATATGGGCCCGCTCGATCACCACGAGGTCGCGGATCTCGATCTCGCGGATCACGCCGCCACCCCGCCCGTGATCATGAGCGGCCGAACTTCTCCCGGTACCGGCGGAAGAATGACGACTCGGGGAAGATTGCAAGGTGCACTTCCTGCCCCCCGAGGCCAACGGTCACCGACCGGCCCGGCGGCAGTTCACCAATCCGCACGCCGTCCGCGAGCACATCGCACGCCCCGACGATGGCGCTGTTGGTCACTACCAGCGACTCCTCTGGCGCAAGGATGAGTGGCCGGGTATCCAGGTGGTGCGCGGCGATGAACGAGATGACGAAGGCACGGGCCTTCCACGACACCGTGGGGCCACCGGCAGCAAGGTTGTAGGCAGTCGATCCCACCGGGGTGGAGCAGATGAGCCCGTCGCACCTCACGGTTGCCACCGACTCCCCATCCACCGAGTACGAGAGATCGGCCAGTCGCGACTCTCCCCCTCGCAGGAACGCCAGGTCGTTCACGGCATTGATGGTGCCGCCAATCCACACAGCCTTCAGGGACGGAAGACCCAGAGTGATGTAGTCGCCCCGAAGCGCACGCGTGAGGCTGCGCTCGAGGTCGGCCTGCTCGATCGTGGCGAGAAATCCCACCCGCCCGAAATTGACGCCGAGCACAGGTGCGCCGGTACGTGCCTCAAATGAGAGCGCGCGCAGAATGCTGCCGTCGCCACCCAGCACCAGCACAAGGTCAACCCCGCCGGGTCGCAACTCACTTCCGGTCACCATCGTGCGGCCCCGGAGCGGGGGGTGCTTGGCGGCCTCGTCGGCAGTGGCCAGCACCTCCACCCCATTGGCATCGAGAATCGCGAGCACAGTCGGCATGACCCCGGCGGTCACCTCGGCCGCGCCGTGGCTGAGCACCAGCACGCGCTCGGCACGGGTGCCCTCCACCTCGCGGATGGGCTCATGCTGACGCTTCATGCAGCCCCTGCCATCACGGCTGCATCGACGACGGCCGCGATGTCCACGCACGGGTCGGGCAATGCGGGGCCGTGCGCGAGCAGAAAGATCTCGCGGTTGCCCTTGGGCCCGGGCGTGCCGCTGTCGGCTGCTCCGGCGATGTGTGCCCCGGTTGCGCGGATGGCGTCAGCCACGCCGAGCACGGCGTCGCGGCGGAGCGCCGGGTCGCGCACGACGCCCCCTGACCCCACGTTGTCCTTGCCCACCTCGAATTGCGGCTTGACCATCACGAGGGCACGGTACGCCGGGTGGAGGCAACCCGCTACTGCCGGCCACACGATGCCCGACGAGATAAACGACACATCCATCACTGCGAAGTCGGGAATGCGGGGCAGAATGGCCGGCGTAAGGGACCTCGCATTGGTTCGATCGATCACATCAACGCGGGAATCCTCGCGTAGCGCCCACGCGAGTTGTCCGTAGCCGACATCAACGGCGATCACGTTCGCCGCCCCACGCCGCAGCAGCACATCGGTGAAGCCGCCCGTGGACGCCCCGATGTCAATTGCCGTCACCCCGGTGGGATCGACACCCAGCACGTCGAGGGCATTCACCAGCTTGAGGCCACCCCGCGAGGCGTACTCGGGGCCCTCATCCACATCGATGACCGCGTCGTCACGCACCTGAGACCCGGGCTTGACCGCCGCGCTGCCGCCAACACGGACGCGACCGGCCATCACGGCCGCCTGCGCACGCGCTCGGGTGGGGAATATGCCGCGCTCCACGAGCGCAGCGTCCAGTCGCTGCCGGGCCACGCGCGAGATCGTAGCCACCACCGCCCCATCCTCCATCACAAGCGCGTGCCCATTCGGGTCAGCCGATCGCACGATCGCCAAGCGCAGCCAGCGCAGCGGCGGCCGTGGCGGCGGGCGTGATCCCGGCCTCGGCCAGCAGCAGGTCACGCCGTCCATGCTCAATGAAGTGGTCCGGGATGCCGATTCGAGCGATAGACGCCCGGCATCCCGGGAGCGCCTCCACCACTGCGCTGCCGAACCCACCCTGCAGCGCGTGGTCCTCGATCGTGACCACCACATCGTGGGACTCTGCGATTTCACGCAGCAGATCAATGTCGAGCGGCTTCGCGAACCGCGCATTCACCACGGTGGGTGGCACGCCGAGCGACTCCGACACGATCCCAGCCGCATCAAGCGCCACCTGCACGCCGTAGCCATAGCCCACCAGGGCCACGCGCGACCCTTCAGCGAGCACCTCGGCCTTCCCCACCGGGAGCACCTCGGGTCGATCCGGAAGCGGTACACCCACGCCATTGCCACGGGGGTACCGCAGCGCGGAGGGACCATCAAGGCGGAGCGCCGTGTGGAGCATGTGCACCAACTCGGCCTCGTCCTTGGGGGCCATTACCACCATGCCGGGAAGGGGCCGCAGGTACCCGATGTCAAATATGCCGTGGTGGGTCGGTCCGTCGTCGCCAACAAGGCCGCCCCGATCGATGGCGAACACCACGGGCAGCCCTTGCAGGGCGACGTCGTGCACGATCGGGTCGTAGGCACGCTGCAAAAACGTGGAGTAGATGGCACACACGGGGCGGTACCCGGCGATGGCGAGCCCGGCGGCAAACACCACCCCGTGCTGCTCGGCGATTCCGACGTCGTAGGTGCGCTCGGGAAAGCGGTCGGCGATAAAGTTAGTGCCGGTGCCCTTGGGCATGGCGGCGGTGATGGCAACCACGCGTGGATCGGCCTCGGCCTCGGCCAGCAGTGCGCGGCCGAATACCTCGGTGTACGACGGAGCGGCGGGCGCAGATGGGCGCGCGGCACGGCCGCTGTCAACGGAAAATGGCCCCGAGCCATGCATGGCCTCACGATCAGACTCCGCAGGGGCGTACCCATGCCCCTTCTGGGTATGCAAATGCAGCAGCACCGGTCGCTGGAGGTCGGTGGTTCGCTGTAGGGCACCACGCACGGCGTGGATGTCGTGCCCGTCAATGGGGCCCAGATAGGCGAAGCCCAGCGCCTCAAAGAGCTGGCCCGGCACGAACAGCGCCTTGGTGGCATTGGAGAGCGACTCACCCAGAGAACCGAGCCCGGGCACCTTGCGAAGCCCCTTGTCCAGTTCGCCGCGCACCTTTGTCAGGGTCGGATCGAGCCGTGCCCGCTGCAATAGCCCCGCCAGCGCCCCGACGTTCTCGGAGATGCTCATGCCGTTGTCGTTCAGCACCACGGTGAGGGGCGACTGCAGATGGCCGGCCTGGTTGAGCCCCTCGTAGGCCATCCCCCCGGTCATGGCGCCGTCGCCGATAACGGCCACCACGCGGCGGTCGCGGCGGCCCGTAATGCGCATTGCCTCAGCCAGTCCCACGGCATACGAGATGCTCGTGCTCGCGTGCCCGGCACCCATGATGTCGTGCTCGCTCTCAGCGCGGCGCAGGAAACCCGAGAGTCCATCGTGCTGCCGCAGCGTGCCGAACTCGCCAAGGCGACCGGTGAGCAACTTGTGTCCGTAGGCCTGGTGCCCGACGTCCCACAAGATGCGATCGCGGGGCGAATTGAGCTCGGCGTGCAGCGCGATGCTGAGCTCGATGGTGCCGAGACTCGACCCGAGGTGCCCGCCCGTGGTGGACACCGTGGCGATGATCGCCTGGCGCATCTCCTCGGCCAACGCGGCGAGCGCCGCGTCGTCCATGTCGTGCAGCGGGGCTGGCCCGTCAAGAGAGGCAAGCATTGGATAGCGCGCGGCGAGATCAGTCACACCCGCCATGCTAATTGCCCCAGTGCCCGGGGCGCGTACGTTCGGTCCGACCGTGCCCCCTCAGCGACGCACGACGCGCAGCACACGGGTGCGCCAACGCTGCCCGGTGCCCGCCGGACGCGATCGCACCTGCACCTCAAGATCACCACGCCGCAGGGAGGGGAGCGACGTCGCCGGGAGCGTCACCCGCCGCGCGACCCGGGTATTTGGGGCAACGGAGAAGCCGGGGCGAAGTGTGGCGTAGGTGCGAGCGCTCCTGCCGGCCCTCCGGCGATCGCGGACGGTCACCGTCATCGGGCCTGTCACCCGCCCCGTGCTCACTTGCATCGATGCCTTGGAGGTGGCGCCCGCACCCGTGCCACCCACCACATATGCCGTGAGCGGGATTACCACCGACCCGCTGCTGCTCGCCGTGGCCGTCGTGCCTGCCGCAGCGACACTGGTGGCTGGGCACGGGTAGTTGTATGTGCTGCCATTGTCGGCCCCTTGGCACGTGCCAAGGCCGCCAGCAATGGTCAGCGCCTGCACATAGGCTGCGTAGGACGCGTCCGGGACCCCGGTCCACCCGTAGGTGGTCGAATTGTTTCCGTCAAGCGGACCCCACCCGATTGTGTTTGCAAGCCCCGCGGGGTGTCCGTTCGAGGAGTTGGCCCACGCCAAGAAGCCATTTGCAGGGTCAATTGCAAGTGCCGTTGCCTCCGAACTGTTTCCAACCGCACCGCCACTGAACAGGCTCGTGGCACAGCAGCCGGTCTCGGGTACCTGCGCGATCTGGTTGGGCTCGCTTCCCTGCTGGGCGGACAGCACATAGACCATGGACGTGGATGGATCGACCCCAATCCCAGTCACGGACCCAGATACCAACGACCCGCCCGAAATCAGCACGGACTGCGATCCGCCGCCAGCCGCCGGGACTGAGATGACCTCACGACTGTTCGTCCCCAGAAGGAAGAGCCGCCTGGTCACGGGGTCCACTGCCAGATAGTCGGCGCTCCAGTTTCCGCTCAACTGCCCGACCAGAGTCGGGGTGAGCGTGTCGCCCCACGAACCCGCGGTGCCAGCCACCCAGAGATTCACCGTCTGGCAGGTCGTGCCACCCGAGCAGCCGGACATGGTCGCGAAGTAGAGAAGGTTCCGGGTGGCGTCAATGGCAACGCCGCGCCCGACGCTCTGGCCGGCCGGGGCCTGCCATGCGATCCACACCGGCCACGGCAGCGGGGTCCCATCCTGTTCGCCGGACCCACAGACCGTGAGCTGGCCGGCAGATCCCACCGAGAAGTAGCCCGATGCCGAATAGCAGGCAGCCAACAGCTGCTGTGATGAGCCACTGCAGGTGTTTGTGAAGTACACCTGCGAGCTGAGCTGCTCTAACATGATTCCGCCGAACCCGGTCCCCCACGGCGTTGCCGCCATGCCACCGGCGTAGAGGCCGCTCGCGGTGTCGTACCCGCCTGGCGGCTGAAAAAATGGGCTGTTCGACGGCGACATCGTGATGGGGCTTGCGCTTGGCTGCCCGGGGGCCGACGACTCCCCGATTCCCGAGATCTGCCCATCACCGCACCCCCCGGATGAGCTCGGACTGAAGAACAGCGTGCTCTGGCCGGGAGGCGGGTTCGCCGCGGCGATGCCGGCGCCGAACGAAAGGGCCAACAGCCCGGAGAGCAGTACCAGCAGCAGTGCGCGCCCGTGGGATGCCCCGGATGTCGTACGGGCGGGAAGAGACGGATCACGGGCCATCGGGCATTCCGTTCGGAAGAGTTCGCTAGGCGCGGCTCGGTACGGTGTCGAAACACTATCCCATGTCCATTGACCCCGAACTCATCCACGCGCTTCACCTTTCAGTGGAGGACCACCACGCCGCGCTCACCGATCACGCAGCGGCCCATCACGTGTTCCAGACATCCACGGTTCAGGCGCTTATCGACAGCAGGTACGAGGGTGATCTGACAATCGCCGAGCTGCTCGCTCACGGTGACCTCGGACTGGGCACGCTTGATGGGCTCGATGGCGAGTTAGTTGTGTCGGCGGGCGAGGCCTACGTCGCCCGGGCTGACGGCTCGGTTTCACCGGTACCCGGCGACACCCGCACCCCGTTCGCGGTGGTCACCCCCTTTGCGCCTGACCCCCCGGTGCACGTGGAGGGCATGGATCATGAGCAACTTCTCGCGGCCCTCGATGCCCAAAGCACCGTGCCGGTACAGGCGGTGCGTGTATCCGGCCGGTTCAGTCGTCTCCGGGTGAGAAGCGTGCCGAAGCAGCAGGCGCCGTACCCACCACTTGAAGACGTACTGACCATGCAGGTGGAGTGGGAGATCGGGCCAGTCAACGCCACGCTGGTGGGATTTCGGTTCCCGGTCCTCGCCACCGGCCTTGAGGTGCCGGGTTGGCACCTCCACGCCCTGGCCGATGATCGACGCTCAGGGGGGCATGTACTGATCGCCGATCTCGAGCGCGGCACACTCGAACTTGATGCAGCCACCGAGGTGCACTGCGAGCTGCCCATGGGCGTGGCGATCACGCGCGCTGCCCACGGTACCGCCGAGCGCCTCCACGCCGCAGAGACCCGCATCCACCCGTAGACGGGCCGGCGGGGGCCTACTCGGAGACTGGGGCCTCAGGGGCATCCGGGGTAACAGGGGCATCCGGGGTGCCAGGGGCATCCGGGGTCTCAGGGGCATCCGGGGTGTCAGGGGCCGAGCCGGAGCGGGCCTCGGCCTCAGCCTCGGCGATGGCGCGGGGGATCATCTCGGCAACGGCGGATGACAGATCGGATGCCTGCTGCGCCAACTCCTCGACTCCTGCACGCGGGGTGTTGGCGGCCTCCCGAATTCGCACAGCCAAGCTCTCGAGCCGGGCGGTCGCCTGCGCCAGTTCGTCGCGGGCGCTCATGCGGCGGCTTCGCCACCTTCACGGGTAATCCGGCCGAGGATGCCATTCACAAACCCCGGGGCCTCC
>CAMCOB010000014.1 GCA_945876305.1 Bifidobacterium breve | reverse complement strand
GGTGTTCGTGGCGCTCGCCCGCGTGCTCGCGCCGCGCGAACTGGCCGACGCCCGGTTGTCGCTGCGCAACCTGCGGGGTCGCCGGGCGCAGGCATGAGCACCCCCGACCGCCGCGACCCCCTCGCCCGGCCCGCGCCCACCAGAATCTCCGCGTACCGGGGCATACCGTTGTTCGGGCACCTCTGGCAGCGCCTCCGCGCGGCCATCTCGGGCGGGCGGGGCCTCACGGTGCTCGTGTTCGGGGTGATCCTCCTGGTGGGCGTACTCATGCGGGTCTGGGCCCTCGGGGGCACCTCGTTCGCCCTTGGCAGCGACGACTCCCGGTATGTCGCGGTGGCCCAGAACCTGGCGTCGGGTCACCTGCCCTCCGGTGATGCCGAGTGGTTTGGCGCCCGCGGCGTGTTCCTGTGGCCGGTCGCAGCCATCTTCCGAGCGGTCGGTGCCAACGACTACTCCGCCATTGCCTGGCCCTTTGTCATCTCCCTGGTCTCAATCGTCGTCGCATTCCTCATCGCACGCGAGCTTGCCGGGCGGCGACCGGCACTCGTTGCGGCGGGGCTCGTGGCCGTCGCTCCGATCGAAGTGCTCATGGCCACGCGCCTGCGACCAGATGCCGTGATGCCGGCATTCGTTGCACTGGCCGTGTGGGCCGCGCTCAGGGCCCGGCGATCGCCCCACATCACCCGGTGGCTGCTCGCCTCGGGCGTGCTCCTCGGGGCCGGGTGGGCGTGTCGCGAAACCGCACTGCTCATGCTTCCCGTCGTCGTGCTGGCCGCATGGCCGGTGATACGCCCCGGGTGGCAGCGGGTGGCAGCGGTCATCGGGGGCCTGGTCGCGGTCCCGCTCGTGGAGATGGCCGTATTCGCGTTTGATGGCCGTCCGCTCTGGCCCATCACCATCACCGCGCAGGCCAGCAGCCTGCGGTCGCCGGTGGCGGGGCTCGGCGAGGCCTCCACCTTTGCCGAGCTGCTCGTACGCCAGATGTTTGATCCGCACTCGCTGGTGATGCTGGCCCTACCCGTCGTACTCATTGCGCTGGCGATAGGCATCGTGCGCCGGACACGGGCCATGGTGATACCCGCCGCATGGCTCGCCTGGTCGTACGCCGTGCTCGAGGTCGGATCGATTATCAGCGTGGATGCTCCCGCGAGATTTCTCACCCAGTTGACCATCCCTGCCGCCCTCGTGGTGGCCATCGCGCTGGACGGCCGGCTGTCACCGCTCATCGTTGCCGCGCTGGCCATTGTCACGGTGCTCGCCATCGCACCCCGCAACGATGCAAGCACCCGCGATGCCAACGTGCGCCGTGTCAGCGCCGTGACCGATGCCCTGCGGCCGCTCCCGCGTGGGCCGGTCCTGTCAGACAACTACGTGTGGTGGGCGAAGCTGAATGCGTTCCTGCCCATGGGCCGGCTGCCGGTAGATCGCGCGGTTGACCCGGCATTCCTCAATCCGGCGGAGCGACGAGCGGCGCGGCGGTTGAACCCGTTGCCCGACATCTCGTCGTACCGCGGCGGCTATGTGGTGACCGGGCCGGCGACACCCACCAGCGGATGGCCCACGAACTGGGCGGCGTTCCGTGATCGCGTGACGGATGAAGTGCCGTGGGGCCTCCTGGTGCCGGTGGCGCGCATCGGGGATACCACCGTGTGGAGGTGGCCGGAATGAGCCATCCCGCGCAGCGGCCCATCGCAACCTCAGGCGATGCGGCGCACACGGTCGCGTATCGTGGCCCCGTGGCCGACCGCGACCCTTCCATCACCGTCATCATCCCGGCCCGCGACGAGGCACATGCGATCGGTGGCGTTGTTGCCGGGACCCGCACGCAGCTGCCCGCGGCGCGCATCGTGGTGATTGACGACGCATCGCGCGATGGCACCTCCATCGTGGCGGCTCGCGCCGGTGCCGAGGTGATCACCATGCCGGGGCATATGGGGTATGCGGGGGCGCTACGGGCCGGGTACCACGTCGCACTGGCAGGAGGTGCCGACGTGATCATCCAGATGGATGGTGACGGTCAGCACCGACCCGACGATCTGCATTCCCTGCTCGATGGCATGTCCGGAGCCGACGTGGTGATTGGATCGCGGTTTCTTGCAGGTGACGCCGGGTACCGGATCCCGCACGGGCGGCGGGCGGGCATGGCGGCCTGCCGCTGGATGGCCGCGGCCGTTGGGGGCATCGAGCTGACCGACCCCACCTCGGGTTTCCGGGCACTCAGCCCAACTGTTGCAGAGCATCTGGCCGACGAGGGCTTTCCGGCGGGACTCACCGAAACCAGCCTGCTCATTCATCTGCACCGGGCCGGGGTGCGGATTTCAGAGGTGCCCGTGCGCATGCTCGCGCCCACCGGCCGCTCGATGCACGCGGGGCTGGCGGGGAGTGCCCACTTCGTTCGTATCTCCTGGGCCGTGCTCGGACAGGCACGACGCGGCACGTCGGCAGCGCTGCCCGAACCGGGCCGTGCCACCGCGTCGCGGGCCTGATCCGCCCCCGACGGGCCCGTAATCCGCCTGTAAGGACATTGTGTGGTGGTACCCGTTTGCCATTCCGGTCACCCGATGGTGCGTCATAGTTCGTGTGTGCTTCGACGTTCCTCTCTCTCGCGTGCCCTGCTCATCGCCCTTCTGGGCGGACTCTGTCTGGCGCCTGGTGCCATTGCGGACAACACCGCACTCAAACCGGACCTGCCGCCCCCCGCTGCTCCGCCGATTGCCTCGTCCGTGCCCGTGGGTCGTGGGGACGGCAGCACGGATGCCCCTGCCCTTCCGGGCGGGGTCTCGTCCAGTGGCCTTACGGCGGGTGCCGGATCGGTGGACATCCGTGAGTACGTGGATATGTCAAGTGCGGCCTGCGGCAAATCCCATCAGCGCATCGTGCCGACGTTGCTCCGCCGAGTGGCCGCCGAGGGCCTCGGCTCGGTGTCGCTGCGTCCGCTCATCACCAGCCGCGATATGAACAGCACCGAGGCCGGCACGGCGATCATCGCCGCCGGCCTGCAGGACAAGGCGTGGGAGGTAACCGCAGCGCTGTTCCGTGCGCGTGGAGCGGGTGGCGACTGGGTGAACCCCGCCGTGTTGCGCTCCATCGGCAATGCAATCGGTGGTCTGCGGGTGACCAAGTTCATCAGGGACGCCGGTGGCATTGACATGTACCCGCAGCTGTCCGCCATCAAGCAGGAGGCGCGTGCGGCCGGCATCACCGTGACGCCCGCATTCGTCGTACGCGGACCCTCGGGGTCGAAGGTCGTGACGAGGCCGAGAGACGCGTCGCAGGTCATCGCTGCCATCAAGTCGGTGCAGTAGGGCCGCAGCACGGTGCGGTACCCTCCCCGGCATGCCGACCTCAGTCATTACCGGTGGAGCCGGGTTTCTCGGATCCCACCTCTGTGATCGCCTCTTGGCCGACGGCCACCGGGTGATCTGCGTGGACAACCTCGATACCGGGACCCTCGAAAACATCGAGCACATCCGGTCACATGACTTCGTGTTTCTGCAGCACGACGTCACCGAGCACATCACCATCGAGGAGACGGTGGACGAGGTGTTCCACCTGGCCTCACCCGCAAGCCCCATCGACTATCTGCGTTTGCCGCTGCAAACGCTGAAGGTGGGCTCGCAGGGCACCCACAACGCCCTCGGGTTGGCCAAACGGCACCGCGCACGGTTTCTGCTGGCATCCACCAGCGAGGTCTATGGCGATCCCAAGGAGCACCCCCAGCGCGAGGACTACTGGGGGCACGTGAACCCCATCGGCCCGCGCGGCGTGTACGACGAAGCCAAGCGCTACGCCGAGGCCCTCACAATGGCGTACCACCGCCAGCAGGGCGTGGACACGCACATCGTGCGCATCTTCAACACCTACGGGCCACGCATGCGCCCACGGGACGGGCGGGCAATCCCCACATTCATCCGCCAGGCATCCGAGGGCGCGCCGCTCACGGTGTTTGGTGACGGCAGCCAGACCAGATCGTTCTGCTTCGTGACCGACCTCATTGAGGGGCTCATCCGCCTCATCCGCAGTGATGAGCACGAGCCGGTGAACATCGGTAACCCCGAGGAGTACACAATCCTTCAGCTGGCCGAAGCCGTGCTCGAGGCCATGGGGTCGCAGTCGGAGGTCGTGTACGAGGCCCTTCCGCAAGACGACCCGGCCATTCGCCAACCCGACATCACGCGGGCGCGGGCCATCCTTGGATGGGAGCCCACCATTGGGCTGGCCGACGGCTTGGCACGCACGCTCCGGGCCGCGGGCACCGGCGCCGGCGCACGCGCCTGATCAGCACCCCGACGTGATGGATGCGTCGGTCATTGCGCGCGGGCTCCGAAAGTCGTACGGCACCCGCGTCGCCGTGGATGGCATTGATCTGGTGGTGCGCCACGGAGAGTGCTTTGGCTTTCTTGGGCCCAATGGCGCGGGCAAGACCACGACCATGCGCATGCTCGCGTGTCTGTCGTCGCGCGACGCCGGAGACCTTTCGGTGCTCGGCATGGACCCCGACCGCGACGCCCGGGCGCTCAAAGCACGCCTCGGCGTGGTGCCGCAGGAGATCAATCTCGACCTCGAGCTCACCGTGCTCGAGAACATGCTCGTGTACGCCCGGTACTTCGGTATCCGGCGCGCCGACGCCATTCCCCGCTCCCGGGCGCTGCTCGAGTTCGTTGAACTGGAGACGCGCGAGGGCGACACCGTTGACCGTCTGTCGGGTGGAATGCAGCGCCGGCTGCAGATCGCCCGCGCGTTGGTGAATGACCCGGACATGATTCTTCTCGACGAACCCACCACCGGGCTCGACCCCCAGGCACGGCACCTCGTATGGGAACGCCTGCGGGCGCTCCGCACCGCCGGCACCTCCGTAATCATCACCACTCACTACATGGACGAGGCCGAACGGCTTTGTGATCGCCTCGTGGTCATCGACCACGGCCGGGTAATCCGCGAGGGTTCGCCAGAGGCTCTCGTTGAGGCCGAGGTGGGCCGGGCGGCCATCGAAGTGCGGATCTCACCCACCGATGCCGGGCGCGTCGCTGCTGCTCTTGGGGGGCGCCACGTCATCACGGGCGAGTCGCTCGTGGTATTTGGCGACGACGCCGTGCACCTCGCTCGCGCGGCAGAGGCGGTGGGGGTGCCCTCCGACGACATCACGACCCGTCGCACCACCCTCGAGGACCTCTTCATCTCGGCCACCGGGCACGCGCTCCGCGACGACCAGGAGCGCTAGCGAGCGTTAGGGGGCCGGCGTCGGATCGTCGTTCCCCATGAGGTTGGCCCATGGCGCAGGACGCCCGAACGACGACGCAAGCCACACCCCCACTGAGTACAGCACGATCATCGGGACCATCAGCAAAAACATGCTGGCCGGGTCGCCGCCCGGCAGGATTGCCGCCACGAACGCGATGACCACCAGTGCGATGCGCCAGTGGTGGCGGTACTGCTGCGCGGTGACCAGGCCCATCCGCGCGAAGAGCAACATGGCGATAGGCACCTCAAACACCAGGCCTCCCGCCAGCAGCATGGTGAGCGCAAACGAGAAGTACTCGTCTGCACGGAGCGCGATGGTGAAGTCATCGCCCGCGAAGCCCAGCAGCCACTGCAGCGCCACCGGTAGCACGAGGAAGTAGGCAAACAGCACCCCGCCGAGAAACAGCGTGGATATTCCGGCAACGACCAGGAGCATCCGCTTGCGTGTCTGCACGGCGATCGCCGGGATGACAAATGCATAGAGCTGGTACAGCACCACAGGCAGGGCCACCAGAACGGCGCCGCCGAACACCACCTTCAGAATGACCATGAACGGCTCGGTGGGAGACAGCGCAAGCAGCTTTCGGTTCTCGGGTGCCAGTGGGTCGAGCAGCAAGTCGAGCAGCCAGCTGTTGAAGAAGTACAACGCCACGAAGGCCAGCACCAGTGCGGTGGCCGAGATGAACAGCCGGTGCCGGAGTTCGCCGAGATGCTCGACGACCGTCAACTTGTCGTCCGGGTCGATGCGCCTGAGGCCGAGCCAGCCGGATCCGCCCGCCATGTGTCCTACCGGTCGGAGCTGGTGGGGGGCGCCAGAGGCGGTGCGTCACCGCTCACCACGATGCCCTCAAGCACGTCTGTGGCCGCACCGACGGGCTCGGGAGCGCCGGCCGTGGCGGTGGTCACCGGCTGAGCGGCTGCTGCGGCCGGCTGCGCCGTGGTGGCAGCCTTCTGCTCTGCGGCCACTGGAGGCGGGTCGTCGTCAAAGTAGTTGCCTGAGAGTGCGCCCTTGAAGTCGCGCAAACCCTTGCCCACGGCACGACTGAACTGAGGGAGCCGCGAGGGCCCAAGCACGAGCACCGCGATGACAAGCACGATGATCAGCTGGATCGGCGAAAGATCAAACATGCCTCAAGGCTAGACCGCGAGCCGCTATCCGGCCCACCCGTGGGTCTGTCGGATAGCGTCGGGGGCATGCCCGACGACTCCGCTGTGACAACCGAGGATCACCTGCTTCGCCAGATGCGCGACCAGGTGATCGATAACGACCTCAAGCTCATCCAGGCGATTAATTCCCGGCTCGCGCTGGTGACACGCCTGCGGTCCTACAAAGAGGACCGCGGGCTCGATTTCGTTGACCCCTCCCGCGAGGAGTGGATGCACCGCTACCTGCAGGGTGCCAACAAGGGCCCGCTGTCGTCAGAGGGGCTCACCGAGATCTACGGACACGTGCTCGAACTGACCAAGCGCGAGACGGTGCGCCGCGCCTAGGAGCCTTCGGCGAAGTCCTCGGGCGTCACCTGGTCGAGGAACTCCTTGAACTTCTCGACCATGTCGTCGTCGTCCTCGGGCTCATGCTCAAACTCAATGGCATTCTCGTCGAGTACCGCATCCACCGCGTAGATGGGCGATCCGGTGCGCACTGCTACCGCGATCGCATCGCTCGGGCGACAGTCGATCTCGACATCCTCTCCAGATGTGCTCAGGCGGATCATCGCGTGAAATGTGGCGTCACGAAGTTCACTGATGGTGACCCGGGCGACCTCGGCGTGAAGCTCTTTCACGAGGTTCACCAACAGGTCGTGCGTCATCGGACGGGGCGACTCTGTGCCCTGCAGCGTCATCAGGATCGCCGACGCCTCGGCATGGCCGATCCAGATGGGAAGAAAGCGATTTCCCTCGACCGTCTTGAGCAGCACGATCGGCTGCTTGCCGACCATGTCGAAGCTCACGCCGTAGATGGCCATCTCCTGCATGGGAGCGATGATAGCCCCGCGGCCGCCCGGGTTCTGGTGCTAACGTCTCGCGCCGCGGGCGATTAGCTCAGGTGGTTAGAGCGCATCCCTGATAAGGATGAGGTCCCTGGTTCGAGTCCAGGATCGCCCATGGCGGCTCGACGGCGCCCCGACAGGGGTGGAACCCGGCGGAACCCGCTCCAAAAAGATTCCGTCAAGCAGAAAACAGACGCCGGGCGCCATTAAGGGGCAACCGCCACGGCAAGTCGGTGGTGCCATTGGGGGCAGCCGTAACGGCAAGTCAACGGCGCCATTGGGGGACACCCGCCACGGCAAGTCGCTGGTGCCTTTAGGGGCCAACTCCCGAGGTGAGAACCCAGCGCGCGCGGCCCAACCCCAACGAAGCGACCCGTGCCCGACGACCAAACCCAGCGACCCCCAGCAGTCCCCGCCCTACAACCCCAACCGCTCGAGCGCAGCAGCAACCGCATCCTCGTTCTCGAAGGCGATCTCCACGATCACCCTCCCCTTGGCCCCGGCCTTCACGCGGACGGGGGCCTCAAACACTCCATGGAATGCATTGATGGCCTCGTCGGCGATCTCGGGCAGGTCGCGCACCGTCCGCGCCCGCGCCGCGTTGTCGCCACCAGCACTGTGCAACCGGGCGAGTGCTTCCGTTGCACGAACAGAAAGCCCCTGCTCAGAAGCCGTTTTGGCCACCAGTCGGCGACGCTTGGCACCGTCGGCCATGAGGATGGCCCGCCCATGCCCCTCGCTCAGCGACCCTGCCACGAGCATCTCCTGGACGTCATCCGGGAGCTCGAGCAGGCGGATGAGGTTGGCCACGCCCGACCGGCTGCGCCCGACGGTGCGTGCGACGTCCGCCTGCGACTGCCCAAAGTCCTCCACCAGGATGGCCAGGGCCTGTGCTGTTTCGATGGGGTCCAGATCCTGGCGCACGAGGTTCTCAACCAGGCCCACCTCCAGGCGCTCCCGCTCGTCGGCGTCGCGCACGACCGCCGGCACCTCCGATAGGCCAGCTGCACGGGCCGCACGCCAGCGGCGCTCGCCCGCAATCAACTCATAGTCGCCCTCGGGCAGCGCCCGCACCACGATTGGCTGGATAAGCCCGGTGGTGGCGATCGATTCGGCCAGGGCTGCGAGCGCGTCGTCGTCGATGCGTCGACGGGGCTGGGCTGCGTTGGGGCGCACCCGGTCGAGACCCAGCATCAAGAGGCCCGGGCCAGCCGTATTCGTTGGCGCAGTCGCATCCGTGCCGGGCACGGCGACCGGCGCGTCGCCCAACAGCGTTGAGAGGCCGCGCCCCAGTCGTGATGTCGATTTCTTCTCAGCCACGACTCGCAACCTCCTTGGCCACTTCGAAGTAGGCATCCGCAGCCGCGCAATGCGGGTCGTAGCGGATAACGGGCTCGCCAAACGATGGCGACTCGGTCACGCGCACGTTTCGTGGCACCACCGTATCGAACACCTGGCTCGGAAAATGCCTGCGTACCTCGGCAATTACCTCGCCGCTGATGCGCGTGCGCGGGTCGTGCATGGTCATCAGGATCCCGCTCACACGCAGCTGCGGGTTCAGGCGTGCGCGCACCTCCCCGATGGTCTCCATTAACCGCGAAAGGCCTTCGAGGGCGTAGTACTCGCACTGCACCGGCACGATGAGCCGATCGGCGGCGAGCAGTGCGTTCACCGTCACCAGGTCGAGCGAGGGGGGGCAGTCGATGAAGATATAGGGGTACTCAGCGGCAACCGGCGCCAACGCGCTCGCCATCACGGTGTCGCGGTGCTCCCTGTCCACCAGTTCAACGCCGGCGCCGGCGAGATCTGCCGATGACGGCACCAGGTCCATGCCGGGAACAACTGTCGGGATCCGCACATCGGCCACCGAAGCACCGTCCAGGAGCACATCCGCCATGCCGGGTGTCCCCGGGCCGGGGCGCTCACCCTTCAGTACGCCGCTGGTGGCATTGGCCTGAGGGTCGGCATCTACCAACAGCACGCGATTGCCCGCCTCTGCAAGGCACGCCGCGATATTGATTGCGCTGGTGGTCTTGCCCACCCCGCCCTTCTGGTTGACGACGGCGTAGATCACGAGAGGGGCCGCTTTGCTGCCATTCCGGGGCGCCTGGGGAAGCGTTCCGGAGTTATCCCCATCTTTCTCCATACCGAGAAGTACCTGCTCGCAGCGGTAATCGAGAGGGCATCCACATCCCCGGTGTGGGTAAGTCCAAGCACGGCCCCCGCCGCGATGGCAGCCGGGTCTGACACGGTGTCACGGCGGCCACGCCAGGCGACGAGGGATCCCCCGGCGGTCAGCAAGGGCGCCGCGAGCTCCATGACCACAGGAAGCGGGCCCAGGGCGCGGGCTGTCACCACCGGCTGGGTACCACGCTCGTCGCGCGCAAGGGACTCGCTTCGATCTGCCACCACGCGCACATTAGGGAAGTCGGCGGCGACACGGGAAAGCCAATCTGCCTTCCTGCCCTCGCTCTCGACCAGCGTGACGGGTATCTGTGGCAACATGATTGCCAGCACGAGGCCCGGGAAACCTCCACCGCTCCCAAGATCGGCGATTCCCGTTGCATCGCGGATCTCCGGAAGTGCCAGGCCGTTCAGGGAGTCGGCCAGATGCACGTCCACGGCGTTCGCCATCGCATCACGCGACGAGAGATTCTGCGGCTCAGCCGCCATTCGCCGAACGATTTCCACCATCGCCGCCGCCTGGGAAGGCGAGACGTCGATGCCCAACTCCTGCGATCGCCGCATGAGCGCATCCAGTTGTTTCACGTGAAACACCCTGGCGCCTCGCGGGCGGGCGGCACCGGCACCTACTCGGCGTCGGTGGGAACCACCACGATCCGGCGACGGGGGTCCTCGCCCTCGCTGCGCGTCTCGATGCCCTCGCGGTCGGCAAGCGCCATGTGGACGGTGCGGCGGTCCATGGCCGACATCGGATCCAACTCGACCTCCTCGCCATACTCCACGGCTTCTTCGGCAGCGCGGATGGCGAGGCGGGTGAGCAAATCGGCGCGCTTTGCCCGGTGGTCGTTCGCGTCGACGAGCACGCCACGGCGCTGATTGCCGTCGATCCGACGAACCGCCTGCGCCGCGAGCGACTGCACCGCATCCAGCACTTCGCCGTTGCGCTCAACGAGTACGTCCACGTCGTCACCCGCGATGCGGGCGATGAGGCCCCCCTCGGGGCCATCCTCCACCACAACGGTCGCCGCGAGCCCAAGGCCCTCCACGCTCGCTGTCACGATTTCCTCGAGCACGCGTGCGCCCTGGTCTGAATCACTCACTTGCGCCTCTTTGGTGGCTTCTTTTTGCCGGCCGGGCGGGAAGGACCGCCGCCTGGTGCCTTCTTACGTGCTGGCGGGGTGCGCTTGCTGCTCGAACCCTGCGCATCATCACTGTTGGAGCCATTTCCACCGCTGACGGGCTGCGGTGACTCCTCGGGCTGGGCTTCGACCTCATCCACGGGCGGTGGTGGAGGCGGGTCGCCCTGTCGCCTGCGGCGCTTCGGCACCGACCGGGCGACAGCGGCTGTCGTGGCGACGTCGCTGGCTGTCTCAGCGGGCTCGTCAATAACGTCGTCGTCGGTGTCGGTCGCCACGACCGCAGCACTCGACCCGTTGCCGCCCTGCAGCTCAATCTCGGCCTCGATGCGGCGCTTCAGCACCAACTGCTGGCCAGCGGTCCAAAGGTTGGTCGTGGCCCAGTAAATGACCAGACCAGCCGGAACCGGGAACTGGAACACGAAAAACACGATTCCGATTGGCAAGAGGCGCATAAGCCAGCGCTGGTTCTTGCTCATAGTGGGGCTCGACGAGAGCTCCGACGAGATCAACTGCGACAAGGCATACACGGCAACCAGTGGGATGACGGCCCAGCCGATGTCGGTGAGCAGGGCAGAGATATTCGGGATCACACCAAGGAACCCGAGGTCCGTGCCGTCGGCGAACGTGCTCGCCGAGTCGCGAAGCGTGAAATACAGGGCGATGAAGACCGGCGCCTGGGCCACGAGTGGCAGGCAGGAGCCGAACGGGTTGACGTTGTTCTCCTTGTAGAACTTCATCATTTCTTCCTGCAACTTGGGCTTATTGCCCTTGTACTTCCGCTGCAGTTCCTTCATCTGGGGGGCGACTTCCTGCATGCGACGGGCACTCCTGTACTGCTTCACAAACAGCGGCAGGAGCAGCAGTCGCACCACCAGGGTAAGCATGACGATGGCCCAGGCCCACGTGAACCCGAGCCCGTGGAAGAACTCGAGGATGCCGCGCATCGGTGCTTCGAGAAGATCCAGCGGGTTCATCGCGCTCCGAACAGGTGCTGGTCGGCTGGGTAGTCAACGCCACCCGAGCTCCAGGGATTACAGCGCAGCAGGCGCCACACCGCGAGGACGATTCCCCTGCTCACACCAAACATTTCGATGCTTTCAACCGCGTACTCGGAGCACGTGGGGTGATACTTGCACCGACGCGGGAAGAGGGGTGAGATATGCCGTTGGTACCAACGCACAAAGGCAATAAGGCCGCGCTTCATGCCGTCGCCTGCGACACGCGCTCGGTGAGCTCGTTTAGGCGCTCGCCAAGAGCCCGAGATCCGCGCTCCTCGATGTATTCGTGCGCGCCCGGGCGGGCGATAACCACGAAGTCCACCCCGGGCGGAAGATCGCCGGCGATGCGGGAGAACTCCTCGCGAAGCACGCGCTTCACGCGGTTTCGCTCCACCGCATTACCCACGCGCTTGCCCACAGACAGGCCGAGCCGGGCGGAATCGCCCTCGCCACGGTCGAACGCGTACACCACGAGATGCCGACCGGATGCCGACCGCCCTCGGCGATAGACAGCATCGAAGTCACCGGATCTGGTGACCCGGCTTCGCTTTTCCCTCGGAGCGCGCGCCCCGTCCGGCACGGGGCCAGAACCTAGGCCGAGAGCCGGGCGCGGCCCTTCGCGCGGCGGCGCTTCAAGATCGCCTGCCCAGCGCGGGTGGACATCCGCTTGCGGAATCCATGGGTCTTCTTACGCTTTCGCGTGTTCGGCTGATAAGTCCGCTTCACTCGCCTGGTACTCCTTGGGACATCGGCGCGGGATTGCCGACGGGTTTCCCGACGGCATGGCTGCGGCACAATAGCAGAGCCGGCAAGCGGCTCCAGCCCGGCCCATTTCCCGCCTTGCGACGGCTCGCAGGCCAGTAATTTTCCACACCTGTGGAGAGGCCTGTGGATAAGACCGGTCTTCCCTGCTCGTTGCGATGTGACGCGCCTGCACCCCCACCCGGGGTCAGTGACAAACTCATGTTTTTCCCGCTCAGACCCACTTCGTTTATCCACAGCCCCGTAACTGCGCGTTTCGGGCATTTTCCATTGGTAGGGTCCCGCGCCCTTCGATGACGACTCATCTCTCAACCACCGCTTCTGGCGACGCGCTCCACGGCACGACATTCGTTGTGCGGATCGCTGTACATCGGGCGGCCCTTGAGCCACCGGCTATCACCGAGATACGCGACATCGAAGCGGCGGCCATCATTGAGGCGGCCTTCTCCCATGTGGCACAGATCTCATCCGTGCCCCCCCTTGCGTTGCGGGAGATCATCGAGAACCTCATCCACGCCGGGTTCACCGACGCACTGATCACGGTCCTCGATGCGGGCCGCACCGTGCGCGTGTCCGATCGCGGACCCGGAATCAGCGACCCACGTCGAGCGACGGAGCCCGGCTATACCACCGCCAACGAGGCCATCCGTGGGGTCGTGCGCGGCGCCGGCTCCGGGCTCGCTCTGGCCACAGGCCTGGTCGCCGCCGAGGGCGGGGCACTTGAGATTCAAGACAACCTCGGCGGGGGCTGCGTTGTGACCATCTCCATAGACGGCCCGCCGGCGCCCGACGACCTTCTGCCAGCGGGACAGCCTTCTGATGTCCAGCGCCGCCTGCTCGCCCTGCTGCTGGAGATGGCACCAGCGCACCCCGAAGCGATGTCCCGCGAACTCGACTTGCCGCTCGGCGTCTGCGGTCGCGAGCTTGTGCTGTTGGAGCACCGCGGCCTGGTCGCACGATTTGCCGATGGGGGGCGCGTGCTCACCGAGCGCGGTGCCGCCATCGTGGCCACGCTCTTCTAGCCCGTGGGTGCGACCGTCCCCATTCTCCAGGACTCCTCGCCCGAACGGCTCGCCGAGGTGTGGGAGCAGGTGCTCGAGCGCCTTCGCGGGGCCCTCAACAGCGCCACCTACAAGTTGACCTTTGAGCGTGCGCGTGCACTCGGGGTTGACGATGGCCGGTTCCGCATTGGCGTGGAGACCGAGTTCGCCCGGGGCTGGATCATTCAGCGGTATGTGTCGCTGGTTCAGGATGCGCTCTTTGAGGTTCTGGGAAATGACGTCGCCGTTGCGGTTGAGGTAGTCGCACCGCCGGCTGGCACCGCACCGACGCAGATGCCACAGCCCGAGCCGGTTGTTGCGCAGCCGGCACCGGACCCGGCGATCGCCCCGCGCCCGGAGGGCGGCGGGTTGGCGACACGCCTTCAGGGCCGGTTCACGTTCGAGACCTTTGTGGTGGGGCCGAGCAACCGGTTTGCCCACGCCGCCGCCCTGGCCGTGGCGGAGACTCCTGCGCGTGCCTACAACCCGCTCTTTATTTACGGCGGTGTGGGCCTCGGGAAGACTCACCTGCTGCATTCGATCGGCCACTACACCGCCGAGAACCACCCGGGCCTCTCCGTGCGATACGTCTCGGTGGAGACCTTCACCAACGAGTTCATCAATGCACTGCGCGACGGTGGCATCAGGTCGTTTAAGGACCAGTACCGCAGCACCGACATCCTGCTGATCGACGACATCCAGATGTTGGAGGGGCGCGAGCAGACGCAGGAAGAGTTCTTCCACACCTTCAACGCGCTGCAGGAGAGCGGCAAGCAGATCGTGATCTCCAGCGACCGGCCCCCGAGCGCCATTAAGACGCTGGAAGACCGGCTGCGCTCGCGCTTTGAGATGGGACTCATCACCGATGTGCAGCCGCCCGACATCGAACTGCGTATCGCCATTCTGCGCAAGCGGGTGATGACCGACGGTTACCAGATCCGCGACACCGAGACGCTCTCGTATATCGCCGCGCGGGTCTCCACCAACGTGCGACAGCTCGAGGGCGCGCTCATCCGCGTCGTTGCGCACTCCTCGATCTCCGGCAGGCCCGTGACCGTTGAGCTGGCGCAGGAAGTATTGGTGGATTTGTTTCCCGCAGGCGCTGGCGGAGTGCGTATCGACTTGGTGCAAGAGGCCACCGCGCGCCACTACGGGATCTCGCTCGAGGAGCTCGTGGGCGACCGCCGCACCAAGCGCGTGGTGGGGCCACGCCAGGTGGCGATGTACCTGAGCCGCGAGCTCACGGACGCCTCGCTCCCGGCCATTGGTCGTGCCTTTGGAGGGCGTGACCACACCACTGTCATCTACGCGGTGCAAAAGGTGACCCGCCAGATGAGCGACGAAGGGTCGATCTACGAGGCCGTCCAGGCGCTCACGGTCTCCCTCACCGGCCGCGGGTCCGCCGCGGCCACCCCGTAGCCGGCTCGGGCTCACTGCCCACAATCCCGCACCACGCGGGCTTTTCCAGGGGCGTGGCCGCACAGGGTGTGCCGCTGGCTCCTGTGGACTAGATGTTGACAAGCCCTGTTCTTGTCCATGCGCTCTCCATACCCACCAACACCCTCATGGGCACTAGCGATGCGCCTGTTGATGGGTGTGGAGAGCGGGGTGAGTTGTTGGTGGTTGTCCACAGGCTTTCCCCATGGCCGAAAGGTTGGGTTACGCAGCCATAACACCCCCTCGTCCCCAGACTCCACAGGACCTACGACGTTGACTACAAAACCCTTTCTCTTTTCAGTGAGACAGTCGTAACTCATAGTTGCTGTGGAGTGCGCATGGTTCGCTGGGCATCCGGTACGCTCACCCGGTGCGCCTGACCTGCCCTCGTGATGAACTCGCCACCCGCCTTGCCATGGCGTCACGGGCGGCATCCAGCAAGGGAACCATCCCGGTTCTCGCCAACGTGCTGCTGCGGGCCGAAGAGGGCGTGGTCGAACTCGCGGCCACCGACATGGAGATGTCGCTGCGGGTGCCGCTCGAGGATGCTGGCGTCGAGGAGCACGGCTCGGTGGTGCTTCCACGGCTCGCGGCCGACCTCGTGCGCAGCATGTCTCCCGGCCCGGTCTCCGTGGTGCACAACCAGAACGAGGGGCAGGTGCAGATCTCAGGCGGGGGCTCGTCGTTTAGCCTCAACTGCCACCAGGCCGGCGAGTACCCCGAACTCCCTGTCGGTACCGGGGTGGGCCTCGCGATTCCCGCCGACCGCTTCGTCACGTGTGCCGAACGCGTCGTGCGCGCGGCATCGCGCGACGAAACCCGGCCCGTTCTCACCGGCGTGCTTGTACGGGTGGGTCCCGACGGGCTCACCATGGCCGCCACTGACAGCTATCGCCTGGCGGTGCGCACCGTCGCGCTCGAGAGCCCTCCCACAGACGTACGCGAAGCGATCCTGCCGGCCCGCGCCGTGGCCGAGGCCACGCGCCTGGCTGGACAGGCAAAGGACGCCGAGGTCGAGCTGGTGCTGGGAGAGCAGCAGGCGACCATCCGGATCGCGGGAGTCAGCCTGACCACCCGCGTGATCGACGGCCAGTTCCCCGACTACCGCCAGCTCATCCCGGCCGAGTTCGATCACGACGTGCGCCTTGAGAGGTCGGAGTTTCTCGCCGTGCTCACCCGCATCGCCGTTCTCGCGCAGCGCACGTCGCCGGTGCGCTTGCGGTTTGAACAGGGGCAACTGATCGTCGCAACGGCCAGTGAGCAAGTGGGCGAGGGCCGCGAATCGATGCCCGTGCCCTACTCGGGCGAACTGCTTGAGATCGGCTTCAACGCAGACTTCCTGCGGGAGGGTGTTGAGGGGATTGAGGGCGACGAGGTACGCCTGGGGCTCATCAGCCCACTGCGCCCCGGCCTGCTTCGCGGGGAGTCCGAGGACCACCGGTACCTCCTCATGCCCATCCGCCTGCCGGGATAGTCCCTCGTGGCTGGGACCTGGACCGCCAGCCGGCTTGAGGTGTCAGATGTGCGATCGTGGTCGCGCCTGACGGTGGATCTGCCCCCCGGCGGAATCGTGTTGTCGGGACCAAATGGCGCAGGGAAGACCTCCCTCGTGGAAGCCCTGGTGCTGGCCTGCCTTGGCGTGTCGTGCCGCACCTCGCGCGAGGCGGAGGCCATCAGGGTGGGCGCGAGCGCCCTGCATGTGGGGCTCGACCTGACTGGCCCGGATGGTGCTCGTCGGCGAGACATCGGGTACGCGCCGCGCACGGGCCGCAAGCTGTCAATTGACGGCGAGCTGGTGAGATCGCTGGGCGCCTGGCGCGCAGCGGGCAGTGTGCTGGTGTTCCTCCCAGAAGAGCTTCGCGCGGTAAAGGGACCCCCGGCGGCGCGACGACGTCACCTCGACCGGCTGCTCGAGGCAGCCGTGCCGGGATACGCGGACGATCTCGTGGCGTACGGGTCGGCGCTGTCGCAACGAAACGCAGCGCTCAGATCGGTACGCGCGGGCCGCACCGGCGTGGATGCCGTGCTGCCATGGGAACCGGGTCTCGCCACCACTGGAGCGCGCATCATCACGGCGCGACGTGACGCCATGCGGTCGCTGGCGGAGCCCTTTGCCCGGTGGCTCGCCGACCTCGGTGGCGGCAGTGACGGAATCGTGGGGCTGGAGCCATCCCCGACCTCGCTCGCCGATGTTGCTGACACCGACCTCCCCGCAGCCCTCGCGGAGCGTCTGGAGGCGGCGCGCGACAGGGAGATCAGCGCAGCGCAGACCCTCGCGGGGCCGCACCGGGACGATGTATTTATCGGGCAGCAGAGGGGTGAGGGTGTGACCGACCTGCGACGTACGGGCAGCCAGGGCGAGCAACGAACGGCCGTGCTCGCGCTCTTGATGGCGCACCGGGAACACCTGGGTGCGAGGTCCGGCCTGCCCATCCTCGTGCTGGACGACGTGCTGTCGGAGCTCGATCCCACCAGGCGCGGTCTGCTGCTGGACGCCGCCGTGGGGCAGGGCCAGTGCATTTTGACCACGGCCGACCCGGTGGCAGCCCAGGCGGCGGCCGATCGCGGGGCACGCGTGCTGTCGGTGCGGGAGGGTCTCCTTGCCGCATAGACACCGGCGACACCCTGCGGCCATCGCTGACCTGGTGGGGCGCGCCACCAGGCGGTTTACCCACGCCGGCGACCCGGTGCTCACATCAGTGCGCGCCGCATGGGCGGAGGCCTCTGGCCCGGGCACGGTGAACCACGCCTACCCCATCCGCCGATCGCGGGCTGGTGTGGTGACGGTGGCGTGCACCGACGCCGTGTGGGCACAGGAACTGGATATGCGCGGCGACGAACTGATGGGTCGGCTCGCGACCATTTTGGGCGACCCCGATGCGGTGGGTGGACTGCGCTTTGTGGTGGCCGATCACGCCATCCCGCAGCCCGATCCGGGCCCCGTGGTCGCCGTGGATCTGCCCCCTCCCTCACCCAACGCGGCAGCCGCCGGTGCCCGTGCGGCGGAGTCGATTGAGGACCCGGCGCTACGCGATCTCGTGGCCCGCGCCGCCGCCCGGTCAATGGATCGTTCCAAGGGGTGACGGAAGGCCCTCGCGGGCCCGGATTCCGTGGAGGTCACTGGTAGATTCTTTCCTGCATACGCAGGGCGAATCCGGGGTTCACACACACCCGAAAAAGCCCTCCCCGCGACGAGGAGTCGAGTGACAGATACGGCCGACCAGGCGTTTGACGCCACCACCGATGCAGCCCGCTATGACGCGGGGGCGATCACCGTTTTGGAGGGCCTTGAGGCCGTCCGCAAACGGCCGGGAATGTACATCGGTTCGACGGGGCCGAGGGGGCTTCACCACCTGGTGTACGAGGTGGTGGACAACTCGGTGGACGAGGCCATGGCCGGCCACTGCACACGCGTCGACGTGGTGCTTCACCCAGACGGCTCATGCTCGGTGACCGACGACGGCCGCGGTATCCCCGTGTCGGCGATGGCGGACCAGGACGGCAAGAGCGCACTCGAGGTGGTGCTCACGGTGCTGCACGCCGGCGGAAAGTTTGGCGGCGAGGGCTACAAGGTGTCCGGTGGCCTGCATGGGGTGGGCGTCAGCGTGGTCAACGCGCTGTCTGAGCAACTGGTGGCGACGGTCCAGCGCGACGGTGCCGTGTGGGAGCAGAGCTATCACCGGGGCGCACCCGACGGGCCCATCAAGGAGATCGGCAGCGCCGACAGCAATGGCACGCGCATTACGTTCTCGCCCGACCCCGACATCTTCGAGGAACTCGGGTTTGATTACGACACCCTCCTCACGCGGTTCCGCGAGACGGCGTTCCTCACCCGCGGCCTGGAGATCACCCTCACCGACGAGCGCGCAGAACGCCGCGAGGACCGCTTTCTCTACCAGGGCGGGCTCGTTGACTTCGTGAAGCACCTCAATGCGTCGCGTGAGCCCCTGCACGGCGACGTCATCTCCATCTCGGCGGAGGGCGACGAGGGGCAGGCGGAGATCGCGCTGCAGTGGACCACTGGCTTTACCGAGTCGGTGTACACGTTCGCGAACAACATCAACACGCATGAGGGCGGAACCCATCTCACCGGGTTCCGCACAGCGCTCACCCGCACGCTCAACGATTACGCGCGCGCCAAAGGCCTGCTGAAGGAGAAGGACGACAACCTGGAAGGAAACGACACCCGCGAGGGCCTCACGGCGATCGTCTCAGTGAAGTTGCGGGACCCCCAGTTTGAGGGACAGACCAAGACGAAGCTCGGCAACAGCGAGTTCTCGGGGTTCGTTGCGCAGGTGGTAAATCAGCGACTCGGGGAGTTTCTCGAGGAGAACCCGGCGGTGGCCAAGGCCATCTGCCTGAAGGCCACGTACGCAGCCCAGGCACGCATGGCCGCCCGCAAGGCGCGCGATATGGCGCGCCGCAAGGGAGTGATGGACTCCACGAGCCTGCCCGGCAAGCTTGCCGACTGCTCGGATCGGGACCCAGCGAACACCGAGATCTTTCTGGTGGAGGGCGACTCCGCGGGCGGCTCGGCGGTGGGCGCCCGCCAGTCGAGCTTTCAGGCCATCCTGCCGCTGCGCGGCAAGATCATCAACGTCGAGAAGGCCCGCCTCGACAAGGTGCTCTCGAACACCGAGATCCAGGCGATGATCACGGCCATGGGCACCGGTATCGGGGCCGACTTCGACCTGACCAAGGCCCGGTACCACAAGCTCATCATCATGACCGACGCCGATGTGGACGGCGCACACATCCGCACGCTCATCCTCACGTTTCTGTTTCGCCAGATGCCCGAGATTGTGGATGCCGGTTACGTGTACATCGCACAGCCGCCGCTCTACAAGGTGAAGCAGGGCAGCACCGAGCAGTACATCGAGAAGGAGCCCGACCTCGAGGAGTGGCTGCTCGACCGCAACATGGGCGAGATGCGACTGATCACCGCAGATGGCGTGGAGAGCGACCTGACCAAGGCCCGTTTTCAGCGGTACGGCCGGGCGTTGCGCGAGCACGACGGATGGTCGGGCGCACTGAGAGCCAACTACGGCAACGAGCTCATCGACTTCGTGCAGGCCTACGGCCTGGTGGAGGCAGAGCCCACGGACGTGCGGGCGCTGGTGACGGTGGTGGAGGCCGCCGGCAGCGACAGCGCGACGCTGTCGGTAATTGGCACAGATCACGGGGCGCGCGTGGTGCGTGCGCGATCGATCCAGACGCGCACCGGTGAGGCGCGCACGGTGAGTATCCCGATGGCGCTGTTTGGTACCCGGGAGCTCGCATCATTTCGGGGTGCACGCGCCAAGTTGCGCGACGTGGTGGGCGAGGCACCCTTTGAGGTGCTGCGTGGATCCCGCCGGCGGGAGGCGCCAACCTACGACGCCCTGCGCGGCCAGGTGATGGAGCTGGCCCGCGAAGGAATCCAGCTCAGCCGCTTCAAGGGGCTCGGCGAGATGAATGCCGAGCAATTGTGGGAGACCACCATGGACCCAGAGCGACGGGTGCTGCAGCAGGTCACCATGGATGACGCCGCAGCCGCGGAGGAGCTGTTCTCAACGCTTATGGGTGACCGGGTTGAGCCGCGCCGTGAGTTCATCGAGCGGAATGCCCGCTCCGTCGCGAACCTGGACGTGTAGTTATGGCGATCGACCGACACGGACGAATTGAACCCCGCGAGCTCGGTGAGGAGATGCGATCGTCGTATCTCGACTACGCGATGAGCGTGATCGTGGGCCGCGCGCTGCCGGATGTACGCGACGGGCTGAAGCCCGTGCACCGCCGTGTGCTGTTTGCCATGCACGACCGCGGCCTGCAGCCGGACCGCGGCTACGTGAAGAGCGCGAACATCGTGGGAACCGTGATGGGTGAGTACCACCCGCACGGGGACTCGGCGATCTACGACGCCCTCGTACGCCTGGCCCAGGACTTCAACAGCCGGTACCCGACCGTTGATGGTCAGGGCAACTTTGGCTCGCAGGAGTTCTCGGCGGCCGCAATGCGGTACACCGAAGCCCGTCTCTCGAAGTACGCAACGGAGATGCTGCGCGACATCGACGAGAACACGGTGGACACCACCGCGACCTACGACGACCGCCG
>CAMCOB010000013.1 GCA_945876305.1 Bifidobacterium breve | reverse complement strand
CCACCTGCACGTCAACCGGAGTCGTGGGGCCACCGGATGGCCCGCCATCCGGCAGTGCGGCGGCCAGCGGTACTGCGACCACCAGCAGGCCCAGAAGGCCGAGCCAGGCAGCGCGTCCGCGATGCGCACGCACACCCTCGCGGCGGGATCGGCAGGACGTGCAGGAGCACGAGGTGGGGCGCACAGATTTCGGCATCGGGCAACCAAGATATGGCCACAACAGACACTCGCGCGAAATCCCCGTTTCCGCCGCGGTGCGTCGTTATGCGTTCCTGTATTCCTGCTCGTCGCCCCTGCCTGCCCTAGCATCGTCGGATGCCCCGATTTCTCACCCGTCCGCTCATCGTCGTTCCCGTTGTGCTGCTACTTGTCATCATCGGCGCGGGCATCTGGTTCTGGGTCAGCGCCGGGTCGAGCACCGGGGTCTCGGCAGCGGCCGCGCTGCGTGACTACGGCGCGCCCGGAAGTACCACGAGCACGGGTCCGCGGGCGGGGGCATGGACCTACCGGGTGAAGGGATCGGAGACCGTCGGGGTCGGACCGATCCAATTGACCCGCGATCTCCCGGCCGATGCACGGCTCGTGGTGCGGCCATCAGGAAATGGTTACTGGCGCACCCTCGCGCTGAGCGAGGAGCACGTGGAGGGTGTGCGGTTCGAGGTGGGCCCCAAAGGGACGCGCGAGGTGGCGCGCAGTACCACGGTGACGGTTGCCGGCGTGGGGCGCGAGGACAACAGCACGCTGCGCCCGCCGCCGCTGGTGCTCCCGCGCGGGGTGTCGGTGGGCGACGCCTGGCTGCAGCACTATCGCCTTCGCCAGGTCACCGTGGATGCCCGCGTGCGCGTGCTCCGGCGCGATGTCGTGCGCGTGGGGGAGCGTGATGTGCCGGTGCTTGTTATCCGTACGACGGCGGACATCACTGGCATGTTCCCGGGGCAACGCACGGATACCCAGTGGATCGCACCATCACTCGCGCTCCCGGCACGCTGGACAATCGAGATGGAGATCGGTGGCACGGCCTCGCTGCAGATGACCGCCGACCTGACGCTGGCCTCGACCGAACCGGTGAAGTGATGGGGCCAATGGGCGGTGATCGGGCACCGATGCCCATCGTGCTCTTGGTGCTGGTGGCGGGCATCCTGGCATTCACCTCCGACCAGCCGCTCGTGCTGGCTGCGCTGGCTGCAGGGGCCGTGGTGTTTCTGCTCGCGGCACCCGGGCACCCGGGTCATCTCGTGCTGATCGGCGCGTTGGTGTCGGCGGCCGGCGTGCTCATCCTCACACCGCTGGTCAGCGGGCAGGGTGACCTGGTGCTGTTCACCATCCCCATGCCCCCCCTGCTCAATGGCGAGATCACCGCCGAGGAACTGGGCGCCGGGGCTTCCGCCGCCGCGCGCGTGTTGGCGACCGTCGCGCTGGCCGCAGCGCTCTTCGCGTGGGCCGACCCCGACCGCATGCTCGCCGGTGTGGGGCGGGTTGCGCCGCGGTCCGCGCTGGTATCCGCCATTGCCGCCCGCCTGGTGCCAACGCTGCGCCGCGATGCACGCGCGATCTCCGAGACCGCCCGCCTCCGGGGCATCGTGCTCACCACCGGCCCACGCATGGCACGGGCCCGTCGTGCCGCCCCGCTGGCCCTCCCGTTAGTGGGGTCGGCGCTCGAACGCGGGCTCGATGTGGCCGAGGCAATGGCTGCGCGGGGATACGGTGAGGGGCGGCGCACGCGTCTGCCGGAGCGTCGGATGGATATCGGAGAGCGAACGACGCTGGCGCTGACAGGCATCCTGGCTGTCGTCGTGGGGTGGGCGATCGCCATCGGCGCAACGGATTTCTCGTTCTTCCCGACGATGGGACCCATCCTGACTCCGGCATCGATTGCGCTGGGGGCGTGTGCGCTCGCCGCGTTGGTGCTGGCGGCACTGGCACTGGGGCACCCGAGGGGTGTTGGCCGCCAATCGGCGCCGTGATACGGTCCCGCACCCGTCCGACCGAACGTGCGTTGAAGGATTTCCGGTGATCGATCCCGGTATCTAAGACATGCACGGGATACGGCTGGGCGACTGAATACGTCACGCTCATTCATCCGGAAGAGGCTCGTGCCTACGATTAACCAGATGGTCCGCAAGGGCCGTAAGCCCAAGGCGACCAAGACCTCGACGCCCGCACTCCGCGGCGCGCCGCAGAAGCGCGGGGTCTGCACCAGGGTCTATACGACCACCCCGAAGAAGCCGAACTCGGCGCTGCGTAAGGTGGCCCGTGTTCGTCTCACCAACGGGATGGAAGTCACGAGCTATATCCCCGGCGAGGGTCACAATCTGCAGGAGCACTCCGTTGTGCTCGTGCGTGGTGGCCGCGTGAAGGACCTGCCGGGTGTCCGGTACAAGGTCATCCGTGCAGCCCTCGACACCGCCGGTGTCTCTGACCGCAAGCAAGCGCGCTCGAAGTACGGCGCCAAGACTCCGAAGTAGGACCATGCCTCGACGCGCAGCAGTTTCCCGCCGTCCGCTCATCGCGGACCCCGTCTACGACAATGTGATCGTGACGCAGATCATCAACAAGGTTCTCCGCGACGGCAAGAAGTCCGTCTCCGAGCGCACCGTGTACGACGCTCTTGAGCGTATTCGCGACCGCACGGGTCGCGACCCGGTGCAGGTCATGGAAGAAGCCATCCGCAATGTCACACCGGTGCTCGAGGTCAAGAGCCGCCGCGTGGGTGGCGCCACGTATCAGGTGCCGATCGAGGTCCCGGCCCGTCGCGGCCGCGCACTGGCCATCCGCTGGATCGTCCGCTTCTCGCGTGAGCGTCGCGAGAAGGAGATGAGCGAGCGTCTGGCCAACGAGCTGCTCGACGCACTGGGCTCGCAGGGCGGCGCGTTTAAGCGCAAGGACGACCTGTACCGCATGGCCCAGGCCAACAAGGCCTTCGCGCACTACCGCTGGTAGGACCGGGGTCGGCCCACCCGGGCATTGACTTCCACTCGCATTCCCGACGGTCGCGGGCGATCACCTCGCCCGCGACCTCACACGGACAGACAGGTGATTTGAAGTGTCGACTGAGGTGAAGAACGTCCCGCTCGAGCGCACCCGGAATATCGGGATCATGGCGCACATCGATGCCGGGAAGACGACCACGACCGAGCGCATCCTCTATTACACCGGGCGTACGCACCGGATTGGTGAGGTGCACGAGGGCGCAGCCACGATGGACTGGATGGAGCAGGAGCAGGAGCGTGGCATCACGATCACGTCCGCTGCAACCACCTGCTTTTGGCGCGACCACCGCATCAACATCATCGACACCCCCGGCCACGTGGACTTCACGGTTGAGGTCGAGCGCTCCCTGCGCGTCCTCGACGGCGCCGTGGCCGTGTTCGACTCGGTGGCCGGTGTGGAGCCGCAGTCGGAGACCGTGTGGCGTCAGGCCGACCGCTATCACGTGCCGCGCATCGCGTACGTCAACAAGATGGACCGCATCGGTGCCGACTTCGCTGCTGCCGTGCAGACCATGATTGATCGCCTCGGCGCCCGCGCCGTGCCGATCCAGTTGCCGATCGGTGCCGAGGGTGACTTCGCCGGCATCGTCGACCTGATTGAGATGAACGCCACGACGTACAAGGACGACCTCGGCACCGAGGTCGAGGTGGGCCCGATTCCGGCTGACATGCTCGAAGAGGCCGAGCTGGCCCGCATAGAACTCATTGAGGCCCTGTCTGACAGCGATGATGAGCTGGCCGAGCTGTACCTCGAGGGCGGGGAGATCCCGGCCGCGCGTGTGAAGCAGGCCATCCGTACCGCCGTGCTGGCGATCTCGATCACACCGGTGCTCTGCGGCTCGTCATTCAAGAACAAGGGTGTGCAGCCGCTGCTCGACGCGGTTGTGGACTTCATGCCGTCGCCGCTGGACGTACCGCCCGCCGAGGGTGTTGACGACTACGGCAACGAGGTGACGCGTCCGTCTGACCCCGACGCCCCATTCGCCGCGCTGGCGTTCAAGGTGATGAGCGACCCGTACGTGGGTCGCCTCACCTTCCTGCGCGTGTACTCGGGAAGCATTAATGCGGGTGACGGCATCATCAATGCCACCAAGGGCGAGCGCAAAGAGCGCATCGGCCGTCTGCTGATGATGCACGCGAACCACCGCGAGGAGGCCGAGATGGCAACGGCCGGCGACATCGTCGCTGCCGTGGGCCTGAAGACCACCACAACCGGTGACACGCTCTGCGACCCGGCGCACCCCGTGGTGCTTGAGGAGATGACATTCCCCGAGCCGGTCATCCGTCTGGCCATCGAGCCCAAGACGAAGGCCGACCAGGAGAGGCTCTCAACCGCACTGCAGCGCCTCCAGGACGAGGACCCGACCTTCCGCGTGCGTACCGACGAGGAGACCGGTCAGACGGTCATCGCCGGAATGGGCGAGCTGCACCTTGAGATCATCGTCGATCGCCTCATGCGCGAGTTCAGCGTGGATGCCAACGTGGGCGCCCCCCAGGTGGCGTACCGCGAGACGATCCGCAAGCGGGTCGAGAAGATCGAGGGTCGCTTCGTCCGCCAGTCGGGTGGTCGCGGCCAGTACGGCCACGTGTACATCTCGGTGGAGCCGAACGAGCCCGGCAAGGGCTACGAGTTCGAGAACAAGACCGTGGGTGGCTCCATTCCCAAGGAATTCGTCCCGGCCGTGGACGAGGGCATCAAGGAGGCGCTGGAGGGCGGCATTGTCGCCGGCTTCCCGATGGTCGACGTCAGGGTGCAGCTGATTGACGGCTCGTACCACGACGTGGACTCGAATGAGGGTGCCTTCAAGATTGCCGGCTCGATGGCCGTACGTGAGGCCGCGAGACGCGCCAGCCCGTGCCTGCTCGAGCCGCTCATGGCGGTGGAGGTCGTGACCCCCACCGAGTTCATGGGCACCGTGGTGGGCGACCTCAACGGTCGTCGCGGCCGCATCAATGGCATGGAGGAGAAGGGCACCGCCGGAACGATTCAGGCGCACGTGCCGCTCTCCGAGATGTTCGGGTACGCCACGTCGGTGCGCTCGGCCACACAGGGGCGCGCCACGTTCAGCATGCAGTTTGACCACTACGCCGAGGTCCCCAAGTCCATCTCGGAAGAGATCAAGGCCAAGGTCGGCGCAACCGCATAGGTGTGCCCGCCGGCGCGTGACGCCGACGAATGATCCGCGAAGGGCCCCACTCGGGGCCCTTCGTCGTTCTATGGGTTCTGCAGTCGGTCGAGGTGAACCGCGGGATGCAGTGCCTCCACACCCGTGAGGTCGGCGATCTGTTGCCTGCATGATGTCCCCGCCGCCACCACTGGGCCGGTGGCGGCGCGCACGGCGGGTACCAGACGGTGTTCGCCAATCAGCCGCGACTCAGCGGGATGCTGGTACCCAAATGCTCCGGCCATGCCACAGCACCCGGCATCGGTGGCCGTGGCATCCGGCCCCACGGCTGTGACGGCCGCTGTGTCGCCCAAGGCACGCGCGTGGCAGTGGCAGTGCACGGTCGCATTTGACGCGGGTACCTGGAGGCCGAGGTCCGTGACGGCCTGTTCGAACGACACCACCACCTCCGACACCCACTTCGCGCGCGGGTCATGCGGCAACAGGGCAGGCAGGTCATCGAGCAGCATCGACCAGCATGAGGGCTCCAGCACCACCAGCGGCCGTCCGGCCATGGCATGCGGCGCGAGTCGGTCCAGCAGCGCGCTGGCCTGCCTGCGGGCGAGGTCGGGAAATCCTTGTGAGAGCGCCGGGCGGCCGCAGCAGCCATCCACCTGCACCTCCACACGTGCCCCGGCCCCGGCAAGCACCCGTATGGCGGCATCGCCCACCTCGGGATGCAGAAAGCGGGTAAAGGTGTCGGCCAGCAGGTCAACGGGCCGTCCGCGGCCGGTGGGACCGGGAGGGCGCCACTCGCGCACCGGGGTGGGCAGCGGCCGCCCAACGCGGCGCGCTGCAATGCGGGTGACCCGCCGGGCGAGCGCCGATCCCTTCGATCCGGCAGCCAGCAGGTCGTGCACGTGGGCGGCCGCAGTCACCTGCAGCGCAGGCCGCACCACCTGGTGCCTCGCGACCAGCGCCTCGACCTTGAGGCGTGACATGTCAACGGCAGCCGGGCATTCGGTGGCGCACGCCTTGCACGACAGACACAGGCTAAGCGCCTCGTGCAGGCCGTCGTCGGCGAGACCACCCGGCAGACGGCCCTCCACGGCGGCCCGCAGCAGTACGGCACGCCCCCGCGTGGAGTGCCGCTCGTCATTCAGGGCCTGATAGGAGGGGCACATCCCCTCGTCGGTGCGCCGGCACTGGCCATTGCCGTTGCATGCCTCGACGGCCCGCTGGAATCCACCTTCCCGGTCGAATGGGATCGCGGTCGGGATGTCGTGACGCGGAGGTGATGCCGCGATGCGCAGCCCGGAGTCGAGTGGCTCGGGGTGCACGATGACCCCGGGGTTGAGGATGCCCTGCGGATCAAGGATGCGCTTGGTCTCTTCGAAACGCGCCATCAGGTCGGGGGCGTACATGCGGGGCAGCAGTTCGCCGCGCAGGCGTCCATCACCATGCTCACCTGACAGCGATCCGCCGTGGGCCACCACGATGTCGGCCACGGCCTCGGCCACCTCGCGCATGCGGGTAACCGCCCCCGGCGCGCGCAGATCAACCATGGGCCGTATGTGCAGGCATCCCACGCTCGCGTGCCCGTACCAAATGGCATCTCCCATACCGGTATCAGTCAGCACCCGGCGCACCTCACCGGCGAACGATGCGAGGGCGTGCGGTGGTACCGCAGGGTCTTCAATGAAGGGAATGGGCTTGCCATCCCCCTCCACCCGGAGTGCCCGCGAGATGCTGGTGCGCCGGATGCGCCAGATCGACGCCTGGTCGGAGGGGTCGCTGATGACCGTGCCGCCGACGTGCCGCCGTGCCGCGGCGAGGGCCTCCCCGACCTCGCCGGAGTGCTCCACCACGAGCATTGCGGGTGCACGGCCCACGATGCCGAGCAGCGCGCGCTCGGCCGGTGCGCGGTTGGCGGGGTCCAGCAGATCGGCATCCATCAGCTCGATGGCCGATGGATGGGTTTCAAGCAGTGCGGGAACTGCCTCGAGCGCGCTTGTGACGTCGGCGTAGGGGATGAGCACCAGAATCCGCTCGTCCGGGGGCCTGACCAGGCGCAGGCGCGCGCTGGTAACCACGGCAAGGGTCCCCTCGCTGCCCGCGATGAGTCGTGGCCAGTCGGGGTCATCCCCCGCAATGGCATCGAGGGCGTATCCCGACACCCTGCGACGCAGCGCGGGGAAGCCGTCGGCTGTCGCGATATCGCGCACCGCCCGGAGTGCTGGGGGCACCGCACCTCCCCGTGTGAGCGTGGCCCGCGTGCCATCGGCCAGCACCACGTCGAGTGCCTCAATCGAATCCGCGGTCAGGCCGTACACCACTGAGCGGGCCCCGGCCGAGTTGTTGGCGATCATCCCGCCGAGAGTCGCGCGACTGGACGTGGCCACATCCGGCCCGAATATCAGGCCATGAACGCCCGCCGCCCGGTTGAGGTCGTCGAGCACCACTCCCGGCTCCACCACTGCGATCTGGGTATCTGGATGTATCTCAACGCGCCGCATCGCCGAGGTATCCACTACCAAGCCACGGCCAACGGCCTGCCCGGCCAGACTGGTGCCAGCACCCCGCATGGTGAGTGCGACGGAGTGATCCCGGCATGCCGCGATTGCCGCCTCGATATCCGCTGCGCCCGTTGCCCGCAGCGCACCCACCGGAACTCGGCGGTACAGGCTCGCATCAACGGCGTAAAGTTCGCGCGTGGCCGTATCGCCACGCACCTCGCCTGCCGCCTCTCTGCCCAGTTCATGCAGGAAGTCAAGGGGTCCGCCCATTCCCCGATGGTAGGCGTTTGGAGCCCCACCGAAGTTGCGCTTGCGAGCCGGGTGGGTCGTGCTACTCTCCACCGGCTTTGAGGAGCGAGGGCCACTCAGCCCGCGGCGAACCAGCCGCGCGATCATTGAGCTAGGCCTGTTTGTTGAGAAGCACTCGGCGGGTGTCGACCCCGATGGTCGCACGCCCGCTCGGACGCGCATGAGGAGCGATGATGGCGAAGGAGAAGTTCGACCGTTCGAAGCCCCACATCAACGTGGGCACAATCGGTCATGTTGACCACGGCAAGACGACCCTTACGGCTGCCATCACCAAGACGCTTGCCGAGAAGTACGGCGGCGAGGCGCGCAGCTTCGATGAGATCGACAAGGCACCCGAGGAGCGCGAGCGCGGTATCACTATCGCCACGTCGCACGTCGAGTATGAGACGGAGGCCCGTCACTACGCCCACGTCGACTGCCCCGGTCACGCTGACTACATCAAGAACATGATTACGGGTGCTGCGCAGATGGACGGCGCGATCCTGGTGGTGTCGGCCGCAGATGGTCCGATGCCGCAGACCCGTGAGCACATCCTGCTTGCCCGCCAGGTCGGCGTGCCGTACATCGTGGTGGCCCTGAACAAGGCCGACATGGTGGACGACCCCGAACTGCTCGAGCTCGTTGAGCTTGAGGTTCGCGAGCTGCTGTCGGCCTACGACTTCCCGGGTGATGACATCCCGGTGATTCAGGTGTCGGCACTGAACGCCCTCAACGGCGACGCCGCTGCGCAGGAGGGCGTTCTCGCCCTCATGCAGGCCGTGGATGACTACATCCCGATGCCAGAGCGCGACGTCGACAAGCCCTTCCTGATGCCGATTGAGGACGTCTTCACCATCACCGGTCGCGGCACTGTCGCCACCGGTCGCGTCGAGCGCGGCATCATCAACGTGAACGAGGAAGTCGAGATCGTCGGCATGATGCCGCAGGTCGAGAAGACCGTCGTCACGGGTGTTGAGATGTTCCGCAAGCTTCTCGACCAGGGGCAGGCCGGCGACAACATCGGCGCGCTCCTGCGTGGTGTGAAGCGCGAGGACATCGCTCGCGGTCAGGTGCTGGCCAAGCCCGGCAGCATTACGCCGCACACGAAGTTCAAGGCGCAGGTGTACGTGCTCTCCAAGGAGGAGGGCGGACGCCACACGCCGTTTGTGAATGGCTACCGGCCGCAGTTCTACTTCCGCACCACCGACGTCACCGGCGTCATCCAGCTCCTTGATGGTGCTGAGATGATCATGCCGGGCGACAACGCGGTGCTCGAGGTTGAGCTCATCGTGCCGATTGCCATGGAAGACGGTCTGCGGTTCGCCATCCGTGAGGGTGGTCGTACCGTGGGTGCCGGTGTCGTAGAGACGATTCTGGCCTAGAGGTACGCGGAGTACGGGCCCCGTCACCCCTTTCCGGGGGGACGGGGCCCTCGCTTTCCCCGGGGACGAGAGACGACGAGAAGACAGAACCTTGATTACTCAGAACAAGATCCGAATCAGGCTCAAGGCCTACGATCACGAGCTGATCGACAAGAGCGCCGCCTCCATCGTGGAGACGGCACAGCGAAGTGGCGCGACCATTTCCGGTCCTGTGCCGCTCCCCACCGAGTTGCACCGCTACTGCGTCATCAAGGGTCCGTTCAAGGACAAGGACTCGCGGGAGCACTTCGAGGTGCGGACGCACAAGCGTCTCATCGATATTTTCTCGCCCACGCCGAAGACGGTCGACTCGCTCATGCGTCTCGACCTCCCGGCTGGCGTCGACATTGAGATCAAGGTCTGACGATGGCCGCGATCATCGGACGCAAAGTGGGCATGACACAGATCTTTGCCGAGGACGGCGCGCGGATTCCGCTCACCGTCATCGAGGCGGGTCCGTGCCCGGTCGTGCAGGTGAAGACCGAGGAGCGCGACGGATATTCCGCCGTGCAGCTCGGCTTTGGGGCCGCGAAGCCCAAGCACATCAACAAGCCCGAGCAGGGGCACCTCAAGAAGGCTGGCTCGCCACTGATGCGCCACCTTCACGAGTTCTCGACCGACGAGGTCGGGGCCGTGGAGCTCGCCGAGGGCGAGATGGTGACGGTGGAGTCGTTCGTGCCCGGTTCGTACGTCAAGGTGACGGGGACCTCCAAAGGCAAGGGCTACGCCGGAACGATCAAGCGTCACAACTTTAAGAGCGGACCCAAGAGCCACGGCTCCCACAATGTGCGTGGGCCTGGTTCGATCGGAGCCGCCGCCTACCCGGCGCGCGTCTTCAAGGGCATCCGTATGGCTGGTCACATGGGCGCCCGCCAGGTGACACAGCGCGGCCTGCAGATCGTCGATCGTGACGTGCAGCGCAACCTTCTTCTGATCAAGGGTGCCGTCCCGGGTGCGGTCGGCTCCATCGTGTGGGTGAGGCCCGACTGATGGCAGCACACCTCCTTTCCACAACCGGCAAGGCAGCCGGCAGCGCCGACGTGGGCGATGTCATTGCCACGCAGGCCATCAAGCCGCACCTCATTCATGAGGCCGTGACGGCTGAGATGGCGTGGCGTCGCGCCGGTACCCACAGCACCAAGACCCGCTCCGACGTGAGCGGCGGTGGCGCAAAGCCGTGGCGCCAGAAGGGCACTGGCCGTGCCCGTGCCGGCTCGAACCGTTCTCCCATCTGGACCGGTGGTGGAATCACGTTCGGCCCGCACCCGCGCAGCTACGGCGGCAAGGTCAACCGTAAGGCCCACCTGCAGGCATTCCGCTCGGCGCTGCGCGCCCATGTGGAGCGCGGGACGATTGCCGTCATGGAGCCCACGGGCTGGGACGCACCATCCACCAAGCGCGCGTCTGACTATCTGTCCAAGACGCCGGACGAGATCACGGCACGCCCGCTGCTCGTTGTGGTCAGCGAGTCCGCCGGCATCGAGGCCCTGTCGTTTCGCAATATGCGCGACGTCCGGGTGCTCGAGGCACGCGACATCGAGACCGTCGACATCATGGCCGGCCGCTGCGTGATCGTTGAGCGCGGCGTGTGGGACCGCTGGAACGGCGCCGCCGCTCCGTCAGCCGAGGGAGATGACGCATGAGCGAGCAGCTTCGCGATGACGTCCGCCGGGCCATCGTGCGCCCGGTCGTGTCTGAGAAGAGCTACATGCTCGTTCAGGCGCACAACCAGTACACATTCCGCGTGCTCGAGGATGCGCACAAGATTGAGATCCGCCAGGCTGTCGAGGAGCTTTTCGACGTCACGGTGACCGACGTGCGCACCATCGCGGTGAAGGCCAAGCCGAAGCGCCGCGGCCGCAGCGCGGGCACGCGGCCCGGCTGGAAGAAGGCAATCGTCGAGCTCCAGCCCGGCGACAGCATCGACATCTTCGAGGGGGCCTGATGGGTATTCGTAAGCATAAGCCCACCTCGCCGGGCCGCCGCTTTGTGGCGAGCTCGGACTTCGAGGAGGTCACCAAGAGCACGCCCGAGAAGTCGCTTCTGGGCAAGGTCAACAAGACCGGTGGCCGCAACAACAACGGCCGCATCACGACCCGCCACATCGGTGGCGGTCACAAGCGCCGTTACCGCATCATCGACTTCAAGCGCACGAAGGACGGTATTCCGGCCAAGGTCGCTGCGATTGAGTACGACCCGAACCGCACCGCCCGCATCGCGCTGCTGCACTACGTCGACGGCGAGAAGCGCTACATCATCGCGCCGCTTCGCCTCGAAGTGGGTGACACCGTGACCAGCGGCCCCGGCTCGGACATCCGGCCCGGCAACGCGCTGGCGCTCCGTGAGATCCCCACCGGTACGATCGTGCACAACGTCGAGCTCCAGATCGGCCGTGGCGGCCAGTTGTGCCGCTCCGCCGGCACCGGTGCTCAGCTCATGGCGAAGGAGGGCGATTACGCCACCCTGCGCCTGCCGAGTTCTGAGATGCGCATGGTGCACATCGACTGCCGTGCAACAATCGGTCAGATCGGCAACCCGTCCCACGCGAATGAAGTGGGCGGCAAGGCCGGTCGCAGCCGCTGGCGCGGCGTCCGCCCGACTGTCCGTGGTTCCGCAATGAACCCGGTCGACCACCCGCATGGTGGTGGTGAGGGCAAGAGCAACTCAGGTCGCCACCCGGTGACCCCCTGGGGCAAGCCAACGAACGGTCACCGTACGCGTGACAAGAAGAAGGCAAGCCAGAAGATGATCGTCCGCGGGCGCAAGCGCGGCAAGCACACGGAAGGCCGATGAGCCGAAGCCTGAAGAAGGGTCCCTTCGTGGACCCCAAGCTCCTGAAGAGGATCGAGGACATGAACGTCGCCGGAGAGAAGCGCATGCTTCGCACCTGGTCGCGGTCGTCCACGATCTTCCCCGAGATGGTGGGGCACACCATCGCCGTCCACGATGGCCGTAAGCACGTGCCCGTGTTCGTGTCGGAGAGTCTCGTGGGTCACAAGCTCGGCGAGTTCGCCCCCACGCGGACATACAAGGGTCACGGCAACGACCGCACCACGACGAGGCGCTGACGTGGCGACCACCGAGACCACCACAGAGACCACCGACGTCGAGGCCCCGGAGGCCGCGGTTGCGGCCACTCCGGTCCGCTCCGACGACGGCCGTACCCGCACGCCCGCCCGCCCGGAGGCCACCGCGAAGTTCGTGCGTGTCTCCGCGCGAAAGGCGCGCCTCATCGCGGACCTGATCCGCGGCGAGTCAGTCCCCAGTGCCCAGGCCATTCTCGCCTTCGCCACCCGCGACGCCGCTGTGCCGGTGCGCAAGGTGCTCGAGTCGGCCATGGCCAACGCAGATCACAACGCCGGCATGAACGTGCGCGATCTGTTCGTCACCCGCGCCACCGTTGATGAGGGCCCGACCATGAAGCGGTTTCAGCCGCGCGCCATGGGCCGTGCCGGGAAGATCAACAAGCGCACCTGCCACATCACAATCGGGCTTGGGCCCGCAGAGGACGCCTGATGGGTCAGAAGGTTCACCCCACCGGATTCCGCCTGGGCATCCTCCAGGGCTGGAAGAGCAATTGGTACACCGAGCGTGACTACGCGGCGTACCTCGACGAGGACCGTGCGGTTCGCGCGCACATCACGCGCAAGCTGAGCCACGCCGGCCTGGCCGACATCCAGCTTCGCAAGGACGCCACCAAGCTGACCGTTGACATCTTCACGGCCCGTCCGGGCATTGTCATCGGCAAGAGCGGCTCCGAGGTGGACGCGCTTCGCCGTGAGCTGAACGCGATCACCAGCAAGCAGATCCAGATCAACATCAACGAGATCAAGCGCCCCGAGCTCGATGCCACGCTGGTTGCCCAGTCGATTGCCGAGCAGCTCGAGAACCGCGTTTCGTTCCGTCGCGCCATGAAGCGTGCCCTCACCTCCGCCATGCGGTCGGGTGCCCAGGGCGCGAAGATCCAGTGCGGTGGCCGCCTCGGCGGTTCTGAGATGTCGCGCATCGAGCACTACTCGGAGGGCCGTGTGCCACTCCACACGTTGCGCGCGGACATCGATTACGGCTTCTCCGAGGCGAAGACGACCTTCGGCCGTATCGGCGTGAAGGTGTGGATCAACAAGGGTGAGGTCCTGCCCGAGGGCGTCGTGGACGCCCGCGGTCGCAGCATCGACGCCGAGGCTCCCATGCCTCCGCGCCGCCCCCGTCGCGATAACCGCGGCGGCGGCGCAGGTGGTCCCGGCGGTGCCGGTGGTGCTGGCGGCGGTCCTGGTGGCGGTCGCGGTCGCGGCGGTCAGGGTGGCCGTGGCGGCCAGGGCGGCGCCCCGCGCCAGGACGGCCCACCGGCTCAGGGAGCGAGGTGACGCCATGCTGATGCCAAAGCGCACCAAGTTCCGGAAGGCCCACCGCGGTCGTCGTCAGGGGCTCGCCAAGGGTAACCAGCAGGTCCACTTCGGCCAGTACGGCTTGAAGTCGCTTGAGGCTGCCTGGGTGACCAACCGTCAGATCGAAGCCGCGCGTGTGGCGATGACTCGCTACATCAAGCGTCAGGGCAAGGTCTGGATCAACCTCTTTCCGCACCTCCCAGTCACCAAGAAGCCGGCTGAAACCCGCATGGGTTCCGGCAAGGGTTCGCCGGAGGGCTGGGTTGCGGTGGTCAAGCCGGGCAAGGTCATGTTCGAGTTGTCCGGCGTGGACGAGGCGACTGCCCGCGAGGCCATGCGCCTTGCGGCCATGAAGCTGCCCGTCCGCTGCAAGTTCGTCATCCGTGAGGACGCATAGATATGCCGGCACAGAAGGCCAGTGAACTGCGCGAGCTCACCGAAGACCAGCTCGTGCTCAAGCTCGAGGAGTCCCGACAGGCACTCTTCAACCTGCGTTTCGAGTTGCCCACCGGGTCGCTCGAGCGCACCAGCGAGATCGGTTTGCGCAAGCGCGAGATCGCCCAGATTCTGACGATCGCGCGTGAGCGGGAGCTCGCGACAGAGGAGGCCGCCCGTGCCTGAGACGCCCCAAGAATCGGTATCCCGGCGCAAGACGCGCCAGGGCATCGTCACAAGTGACTCGCGTGACCGCACCATCACGGTGCGGATCGACACGTCGCGTCGCCACCCCATCTACGGCAAGACCGTTCGCCAGTCGACGAAGCTGCATGCGCACGACGAGGAGAACACGGCTGGCGTCGGTGACGTGGTGCGCGTGATCGAGAGCCGTCCGCTTTCCAAGCAGAAGCGGTGGCGCCTCGTCGAGATCATCGAGAAGGCCCGTTAGGAGCTTGGGATGATCCAGAACGAATCACGACTTCGCGTCGCAGACAACACGGGGGCTCGAGAGATCCTCTGCATCCGCGTGCTCGGCGGCAGCCGCCGCCGCTACGCATACGTCGGTGACACCATCGTTGCGACCGTCAAGCAGGCGACGCCGAACGGCGCCGTCAAGAAGGGCGACGTCGTCAAGGCGGTGGTGGTACGCACCAAGAAGTCCCACCCGCGGAGTGACGGCACGTTCATCTCCTTTGACGAGAATGCGGCAGTCATCATCGACAATGCCCAGAATCCTCGCGGTACGCGCATCTTCGGCCCGGTGGCCCGAGAGCTCCGTGAGAAGCAGTTCATGAAGATTGTTTCGCTCGCCCCGGAGGTGCTGTAATGCCAGCGCGCGTGAAGAAGGGCGATGAGGTCATGTGTATTGCGGGCAAGGACCGCGGCAAGACCGGCACCGTCCTCGAGGTGCACCCCGTGGAGGGGCGCGTGCTCGTGGAGGGCATCAACATCATCAAGCGCCACACCAAGGCGCGCCCGCCGGACGATCCAGGCGGGATCATTGAGAAGCCCGCCTCGGTTCATCTTTCGAACGTCATGCCGATCGACCCGTCCGACAAGAAGCCGTGCCGGGTTCGTATTGAGGAGAAGGACGGGAAGCGCGTGCGCGTGTCCACCCGTACCGGGAAGGCACTGGACTCGTGAGCACCGATACCGATACCGATACCGACATCGAAATTCCGCCGGCGCGCCTTAAGGCGATGTTTGAGGATGAGGTGCGCCCCAAGCTCCAGGAGGAGTTCGGGTACTCGTCGTCCATGCAGCACCCGCGTATCGAGAAGATCACGCTCAACATGGGTGTAGGCGACGCCAAGGTCAACTCGAAGTTCCTCGACGAAGCCGTTGAGCAGCTGGGTCAGATCGCCGGCCAGAAGCCCGCGATCACCCGCGCCCGCAATTCGATCGCGCAGTTCAAGCTGCGCGAAGGCATGCCGATCGGCGCGAAGGTCACCCTTCGCGGCGCACGCATGTGGGAGTTCCTCGACCGCCTCACCGCGGTCGCATTGCCGCGCATCCGCGACTTCCGGGGCCTGAACCCGGATGGTTTCGACGGGCGCGGCAACTACAACCTCGGCCTCCGGGAGCAGACGATCTTCCCGGAGATCGATTACGACAAGATCGACCGAGTTCGCGGGTTGAACGTAACCATCACGACGTCGGCTGAGACGGATGCAGAGGCCCGGGCAATGCTCGGTCACCTGGGCATGCCGTTCCGGGCGGAGGGCTATAGCGCGGAAGAGCGTGCTACCCGTCGTCGCAAGAAGATGCGCAAGTTCGGCCGCGGCCGCAAGCGCTAGATACGAGAGGCACCAGAACCAGTGGCGAAGACATCCCTTCGAGTGAAGGCCTCACGGCCGACCAAGTACCAGACGCAGGCCTACTCGCGCTGCCATCGGTGTGGTCGCTCGCGCGCGGTGTTCCGCAAGTTCGGCTTGTGCCGCATCTGCCTGCGCGATGAGGCCCACATGGGGCACATCCCGGGCATGACCAAGTCGAGCTGGTAGAGAAACTATGCTTACCGATCCCATCGCAGACATGCTCACGCGCATCCGTAACGCCAACATGGCGCTTCACGACCAGGTTGAGATGCCCGGCAGCCACCTCAAGACCCAGATCGCCCGTGTGCTCGAGGAGCAGGGCTACATCGTGGGTTACGAGTCCGGCACCGACGGCATTCGTTCAACCCTGACCGTGAAGCTCAAGTACGACCAGGCCCGGCGTCGCGTGATCACCGGTATCACCCGCGTGTCGAAGCCAGGCCGCCGGGTGTATGCCGATAAGGATTCCCTCCCCAAGGTGCTTGGTGGAATGGGAATCGCAATCATTTCGACCTCTCAGGGTCTCGTCACGGGCCACGAGGCCCGACGCCGCGGTGTGGGCGGCGAAGTCCTGTGCACGGTCTGGTAGGGGAGGAACAGCGTTGAGTCGAATCGGACGCGCACCCATCCCCGTCCCGAGCGGGGTCACGGTGGACATCGCCGGCCAGAAGGTGACTGTGAAGGGCCCGAAGGGGACCCTCGAGCACACCGTGGTCGAACCCATCCGCATTGCCCAGGAGGACGAGTCACTGCTGGTGACCCGTCCGACCGACCGTGGCCCGCATCGCGCGCTCCACGGCCTGTCGCGCACCCTCGTCGCCAACATGGTGACCGGTGTCACCGAGGGCTTCGAGCGTAAGCTTGAGCTCGTCGGTGTGGGCTATCGTGCCCAGCTGAAGGGCACGAGCCTCGAGATCGCCGTGGGTTTCTCGCACCCGGTCTTCATGGAGGCGCCTGAGGGCATCACATTCGAGGTGCCGGACCCCACCCAGATCACGGTGAGCGGCATCGATAAGCAGCGTGTCGGCCAGACCGCCGCCGAGATTCGTCGCGTGCGACCCCCGGAGCCCTACAAGGGCAAGGGTATTCGTTACGCAGGTGAGCTCGTGCGTCGCAAGGTCGGCAAGCGGGCATAGGGAACGGGAGAGGAATGGGCCAGATCACTACACGAGACGCCCGCGCACGGCGACACCGCCGCGTTCGCGGCAAGGTGCACGGCACCGCCGAGCGCCCGCGCCTGTCCGTCTCGCGGTCGAACCTGCGCATCTACGCGCAGCTCATTGACGACGACAAGGGCCACACCGTGGCTGCAGCAGGCTCCCACGAGCCAGCCCTTAAGGGGTTGGCAAAGGGTCCGGCTGCTGGCGAGGTTGGCAAGCTCATCGCCGAGCGTGGAAAGTCGGCCGGCGTAAGCCTTGTCGTCTTCGACCGCGGCGGATACCTGTACCACGGCCGGGTCAAGTCGCTTGCCGACGGCGCCCGCGAAGCCGGGCTCGAGTTCTAGGGACGAGGAAGAAGATGGCAGAGCGCAGACGCGAAAAGGTCAGCACGGACGGGATCGAGCTCCAGGAGCGCGTCGTTCAGGTGAACCGTGTGTCCAAAGTCGTCAAGGGCGGCCGCCGCTTCTCGTTCTCGGCCCTGGTGGTCGTGGGCAACGAGGTGGACGCAGTTGGCGTGGGGCACGGTAAGGCGAACGAGGTGCCGCTCGCAATTCAGAAGGCCGTGGACGACGCCAAGAAGAACATGTTCCGCGTGCCCCGGTACGGCGCGACCATTCCGCACGAGATCATTGGCCACCATGGCGCTGGTCGAGTGCTGCTGAAGCCTGCTGCACCCGGTACCGGCGTCATCGCCGGCGGTGGTGTGCGCGCAGTGCTCGAGCTCGCGGGTGTGCGTGACATCCTGAGCAAGTCACTGGGGACGACCAACCCGGTCAACCTTGTGACCGCCACGGTGAACGGTCTGAAGTCGCTCCGCACGCCGGCCGAGGTCGCTGCCCTTCGCGGCAAGACCGTGGCTGAAGTGCTCGGCGTGTCCGGCGGCTCGAACAAGCCGATCGTCGACGAGGTCCCGGTAGACGAGGCCCCGGCAGTTGAGGCCCCGGTAGCTGAAGCCCCGGCAGACGAGGCCCCGGCCGCTGAGGAGGTTCCCGCATGAGCGCGCTGAAGATCACCCAGGTTCGCTCCAAGATTGGGAGCACCCAGCGCCACAGGGGCACCCTTCGTGCGCTGGGTCTTGGTCGAATTGGTTCCACGGCGGTCCACGAGGACTCGCCGTCCCTGCAGGGCGCACTTCGCAAGGTTGCGTCCCTCGTGAAGGTGGAGGAGGTCGACGGTGGCCGCTGACGAGCAGAACGTGGATCCGGAAGAGATCCGTCTTGAGAACATGCGCCCCAACCCGGGCGCCAGGCACCGTCGCAAGCGCGTCGGTCGTGGCCCGGGCTCCGGCAAGGGGAAGACGTGTGGTCGCGGCATGAAGGGCGCTGGCTCCCGCTCCGGTCCGGGCCCGCGCCCGGGTTACCGCGGCGGCACCGTTCCCCTGCACATGCAGAAGGGCAAGCTGCCCGGTCCGAACCACAAGAAGTCGATGCCGTTCGGTCCGTTCCGCACCCATTCGGTGCCGATCAACGTGGGTGCACTCGCCAAGTTCTTCGCCGCAGGCGATGTGGTGGATGCCTCGTCGCTTGCCGAGCACGGTCTGGTGAAGAACAACGACAACCGTGCATGGCCCGTGAAGCTGCTGGCCACCGGCGAGATCACTCACGCGCTTACTGTGCGTGTGGATCAGGCGTCTCCTGCTGCGGTCGCCAAGATCGAGGCGGCCGGTGGCCGCGTCGAGCTCGTCGGCGCGGAGTAGTCACGAACCCGTCGGTCGCAGCACGCTCGCCGAGGCCATAGGCCCCGACCGCCCATGCTCACCGCCATGCTCAATTCGTTCCGGTCTCCGGAGCTACGGAAGAAGCTCCTGGTCACGGCCGCGCTTCTGGCGGTGTTCCGCTTCGGTTCGTACGTGCCCGTTCCGGGTGTCGACGCCTCAAGTCTGGCGGCGGCACTCGAGAGCAAGGGCACCACGAACATCCTCAACTTCCTGAACCTGTTCGCGGGTGGCGCGCTTACGCGCTTCGCCGTGTTCGCGCTCGGCATCATGCCGTACATCACGGCGAGCATCATCTTGCAGCTCATGACCGTGGTGATCCCATCGCTTGAGCGCCTCCAGAAGGAGGGCGAGGCCGGGTACGCCAAGATCACCCAGTACACGCGGTACCTGACCGTGGCGCTGGCGGTCATGCAGTCGCTCGCGTACGTCCTGTACTTCCGCTCGCAGGACGCACTGCCCGACGTGGGCTGGTCGCGCACGTTCCTCATCGTCATCTCGCTGACCGCGGGCACCACCATGGTGATGTGGCTGGGAGAGATCATTACCCAGCGCGGGGTCGGCAACGGCATGTCGCTCTTGATCTTCTGCGCAATCGTGTCCAGCTTGCCCGCGGCACTGCGCGGCTGGATCGGCCTTCCTCCCGTCACGGCCGTCATCATCGCGGTCATCGCGGTGGGCATCGTCGTCGGTGTCGTCTTCGTGAACGAGGGCGTGCGCCGAATCCCCATTCAGTACGCCAAGCGCCAGGTGGGCCGCCGCATGACGTCGGGCGGCACCACCTACATGCCCATCCGGGTGAACATGGCTGGCGTGATCCCCGTGATCTTCGCCGCCTCGGTGACGATTCTCCCGCCCACGCTCGCAGAGCTGGGTGGCGGTGGATCCTTTTTCAAGGGCGTGGCCGACTTCCTGTCGCCGGGCACATGGTGGTTCATCCTGTTTGAGGGTCTGCTGATCGTCCTCTTTACGTACTTCTACACGGCGGTGCAGTTCAACCCGACCGAGCAGGCAGACAACTTGAAGAAGTATGGGGGCTTCATCCCGGGCGTGCGTCCGGGGCGTCCGACCGCGGTCTATCTGGACCGGGTCGTCACACGCCTTACGCTCCCGGGTGCCATCTATCTCGCGCTCATCGCCGAGTTCCCGAACATCATCTTCCGGTACCTGCCCGAGTCGAATGTGTTCTTCGGGCTCTTCGGCGGGACGTCCATGCTGATCGTGGTGGGAGTCGCTCTCGACACGATGCGTCAGATGGAGGCACAGCTGATGATGCGCTCGTACGACGGGTTCCTCCAATAGCGCGCCTCGTACTGTTTGGTCCGCCCGGTGCGGGCAAGGGGACGCAGGCGGAGTTCCTCAAGGAGCGCGGGCTGCTGCACCTCTCCACCGGTGATCTTTTGCGGGCAGCCGTGGCCGCGGGCACGTCTCTGGGGCTCGAGGCCAAGACGTTCATGGACGCCGGTGATCTGGTGCCCGATGCGGTGGTCATCGGGATGATCCGTGAGGCACTCTCCGGCCGTGCTGACGACTTCATGCTCGACGGCTTCCCGCGCACCATCGCGCAGGCCGAGGCCCTCGACGGCATGCTGTCCGAGGTGGGCGCCCCACTCGACAACGTCATTGCGTTTGAGGTGCCGCGCGACGAGTTGCTGCGCCGTCTGGCCGGCCGCTGGATCTGCAGGGGTTGCGGGCGCTCGTTCCACGAGACATCCAATCCCTACGACGGATCCGCATGCAGCGTGACCGGCGAGGCCTGCGACCTGTACCAGCGCGATGACGACCGCGTTGAGGCCGTGGCGAACCGACTCGACGTGTATGAGGCGCAGACCACGCCCCTGATCGGCTACTACCGCTCGCGCGGCCTGCTGCGCGACATCGACGGGTCACTTCCGCTGGACGAGGTTCAGGCGCGCGTTGTCGAAGCACTCTCGTAGGAGCGGGCCCATCCCCAAGACGCCGGCCGAGATCGAGGCGATGGCGGCGAGCGGGGCGGTGCTGGCGGAATGTCTCGACATACTCGAGGCCGCGGTTCTGCCAGGCGTGACCACCGCCGACCTTGACGCAATGGCCGAGGAGTTCATCGTGTCCAAGGGTGGCGTGCCGTCATTCAAGGGCTACCACGGGTTCCCGGGCAGCATCTGTCCGTCGGTCAATGCCGAGGTGGTCCACGCCATCCCTGGTCCGGTGGCGCTGGTGGAGGGCGACATCGTCTCGATCGACTGCGGCGTGACCCTCGATGGATGGGTATCGGATTCTGCACGCACCATTCCGGTGGGCGAGGTGAGCGGCGTGGCCACCAGCCTGATGGATGCCACCCGCCGTTCGCTTGCCGCCGGTATTCAGGCTGCCCGCCCGGGGAACCGAACGGGTGACATCGGTGCGGCCGTACAGGAAGTTGTGGAGCGGGCGGGGTTCCAGGTGGTACGCACACTCGTGGGGCACGGCGTAGGCCGTTCGATGCACGAGGAGCCACAGGTGCCCAATTTCGGCAAGCCCGGAAGTGGTGTGCTGCTGGAAGAGGGCGTGGTCATCGCCATCGAGCCCATGGTCACCCAGGGTGATCACGAGGTCATCCTTGGGCATGATGGCTGGGTTATCACCACGAAGGATGGCGGCCTGGCAGCGCACTTCGAGCACACCGTCGCCATCACCGCCTCGGGCCCCCGCATCCTCACCCGGCACACGGGCTGACGGGTCGGTTCCGATGGTGTCCGCTTCCTGCTATCTTCCCCGGCCGCGCGTGGAACGCAACGCGATGATTGTCGTGTGCCCGA
>CAMCOB010000012.1 GCA_945876305.1 Bifidobacterium breve | reverse complement strand
GTCATTCAGCTGGCGGCTGATGATGGCTCCAGCCCGGGTGGCCGAGTATGTGGTGGTGCACGAGATGGCGCACCTCACCCACCTCGACCACTCCCCCGCCTTCTGGGATCTGGTGCAGCACTACAGCCCCGACTTCGCACGCGACCGCTGCTGGCTGCGTGATCACGGCGACTGGCTGTCGCGGGCGCCGGGCAATACCCCCCGCCCCCCGCTGGATTAGGGGCGGGTCTCCACAAAGGCATCCACCACACCGGGCACTTCATCGCGAATGCGATGGCGTGTGGCACCTCCCAGCCCATGCGCCTCCTCCAGGGTGACGGCGTCGCCCAGCGAGAGGGTGACAAAGGCCACCACGCCCTCCGCCGTCTCAACCAGACGCACGTCGTGCGGGGGGCGACCGCATGCGTCGGTGGCCACGGCCCGCACCGCCCCTTCGATCTCGGCGCCGTCATCCACCACGTGCCCGGCACCCGGGGCTTCCAGCGGCTCAACGTGCGTGCGCACCCGCGAGATGCCGGGCACGTCGCGGGTCACGGCCGCATCCACCGCCGCGGCAACCTCGCTGGCCTCACCCAGTTGCGTGCCGGGCGGCAACTTGAGATGCAACGTGGCCTCCATCCGAGGCCCCAGGTGCAAGATGCGCACATTGTGCACCTCACGCACGTGGGGAACCGCATGGGCAGCGGCGAGGACCCGCTCGGCGATGTCGGTGTCGTCATCGTCGCGTGGCTCCACGTGCACCACCACGTCTGCGCCCGGGACGGCACGCTCGATGGCATCCTCCACCGCATCGGCCGCGGCGTGCGCACGACCCACCGCCTCGCCGGGGGGCACGCCGATGACCACGTCCGCGAACGAGCGACCGGCAGCCGAGCGCATTCGCAGCCGCCGCAGTTCAATTTCCGGGCCCAGCGCCTCGACCGCCTCGCGCGCAGCCAGTTCGTCGTCATCGGGCACCCGGTCCATAAGCACGCCCACGTTCTCGCGCATCAGATGGCCGGCCGCGATGAGCACGAGCACCGACACGAACAGGGCCGCCACAGAGTCGGCGTTTCCCACCCCCGCCCGCACCAGCAGAAGCCCCACGAGCACCGCCGTAGTGCCGGCCAGATCGCTGGCGAAGTGGATTGCGCTTCCCTTGAGCGCCGCGCTTGAGTGCACCCTGGCAGCCCGAAACAGCGTGAGGGCACGGATGAAATCGACGGCGATCACCAGCACGGCCACGGCGATGATCCACCACGCGGCATCAACTTCATGCCCGCCCTCAACGATTCGCAGAATGGCTTCAACAGCGATCCAGATGCTCACCGCGACCAGCACGGCACCCTCGGCCAGCGCAGACAGGTGCTCGGCTTTGCCGTGTCCGTATGCGTGCTCGCGATCAGCGGGGCGGGCTGCCACGCGAAGGGCGAAGAAGGCGAGGACCGCCGCCACCAGGTCGGTGCCCGAATGGATGGCCTCGGAAATGAAGGCGAGGCTGCCCGAAGCGAGGCCGGCGGCCAGCTTGATGCCGATAAGGAACAGGGCTGCGCCGATGGACACCATCGCGATGCGTCGCGGTGACGCTGCGCCGTGGTCCGGAGAGTGTTCGTGACCTGAACTCACATACTGATGATGGCATCCGGCGAAACGGCGTAGGTTTCCGGTCGTGCTGCAGGGCATCCATCACGTCACGGCCATCACCGGCGACGCCGCCGCCAACGTGCGCTTCTACGCGGGCGTGCTGGGCCTGCGCCTGGTCAAGACCACGGTCAATCACGACGAACCCGGCACGTATCACCTGTATTACGGCGATGAGGGCGGGCGACCACGGACGTTGATCACGTTCTTTGAAGTGCCGGGGGCTGCACCGGGCCAGCCGGGCGGCGGCATGTTCCACTCGGTGGCCTGGCGCGTGGCCGATCAGCCGGCACTCGACTTCTGGGAGCAGCGCCTCGCAGCGCACGACACAGTGGTGGACCGGGGGGATGACCGTCTCGCCTTCGCCGACCCGGAGGGGCTCTCGCATGTACTCATCGCGCGGGGCACCCGCGATGACGATTCGCCAGCCCAAGGGAATGGCGTGCCACCCGAGCACGCGCTGAGGGAGATCATCGGTGTCGAGGCCATGTCGCTGGCCCCTGAGCGATCGCGAGCGGCGCTGGTGGGGGGCCTTGGAATGGCTGATCTTGGCGAATCGCTCGTGGTGGGATCGGGCGATCATGTGGGGCGTGTGGGGCTGCACCCGGAGCCCATGTCGCGTGGGGCGCAGGGTGCGGGCACCATTCATCACGTTGCCTTCGTAAGCCCAGATGCTGATCACAAGAAGTGGCGCGAACGGCTGACCGGTGGCCATCTGGCCCCCACCCAGGTGGTTGACCGCATCTACTTCAAGTCGGTGTACGCACGCGAGCCGGGTGGTCTGCTGGTGGAGGTGGCCACGGTTGGCCCCGGGATGGCCGTCGACGAGGATCCCGAAGTGATGGGAATCGCACTGGCGCTGCCACCGTGGCTTGAGCCCCACCGCACCAGCATTGAGGCGCGCCTCACCCCCATCCACAACCCGAGAACGCACGGATGACCGCAGTGGTGCGGCCGCCGGATGACGGCCGGCCCACCCTGCTGCTCTTGCACGGCCGTGGTGGTGGCGAGCATGACCTGATAGGCGTGGCCGAGGCCGTAGCGCCCGGCTGGGGAATCATCGCTCCACGGGGTCCTGAGGCGGAAGGGGGAGGCCATGCCTGGTTCACCCACCATGCCATCGGCGTGCCGGTGATTGAGAGCCTCGATATGCGCCTGGGCGAAACGGCCGAGGTCGCCGCAGGGCTGGCCGCAGACGCCGGCGTAACGGGTCCAATGGTGGTGATGGGATTCTCAAATGGCGGCATGATGGCCGGTGCGCTCGCCTGCGCTCGCCCCGATCTGGTGGGCGGCGTCGCCCTGCTGTGCAGCGCTTATCCGCTGCCCCCACACATCTACGCCATGGGCGGGATCGCCGGAATGCCCATGGTCGCCGTGTCGGGCGGGGCCGACCCATTTCACCCGCCCGACGTGCATGCGGCGGGCGTGGCGGCATACCGGGCCGCCGGTGCGCACGTAAGTGAAACCATTGATACGGCGGGGATGCACAGTGTTACGCCAGAACATGTCCGAATTCTTCGAAAATGGCTTGAGGGCTGGGAATCTGACGTTTTTCGGGGCTGAACGCGTCCGAGCGCGTTCGTACACTTACGAACATGCGTTCTTACCACCAAAGCAAGCGGCCCGCTGGTGCCGCACAGCTCAGGCTCATCACCACGCCGGATGACACCCGCGAGGTCATCTCGCCCGTCCGCAGGCCCCGCGCATCACGCGCCGGGCGCAACCTGCGCATGGCGGAGCGCCTTGATCAGATCGCAATCGACGCGCAGCGCGAGGCCGCCGAGGCCGTTATGGCCCACGACGACGTGAGCGCTCGCGAGTTACTCGATCGCGCGAGTGCTGCCCGGCGTGCTGCTGCCCTGCTGCGTGCCGGTCCATCGGGCGTCCGCGACCTGCTCGCCTCGTAGCCGTCGCAGTGCGTCGTGCGGCACTGGTAACCTCACCGCGTTTCCCTACCCGAGGTTGACAGCCATGATCGTCTGCAGCCGCACTCGCACCTTGGCCACTGTAGGAGCCGTACTCGCGCTGGCCGCGATTCCGCTGACCGGCTGCGGAGGGAGCGACTCCAGCCCATCCGCCGATACCTCCGCGGCGGCCGCTGCCGGATCCGGTGCCGACACCGCCGCCGTTGACACCGCGGCCACGGATGACACATCCATCATCAGGTACGCCGACCTGCGCGACCAACTGACGAGCCTCGGGGCCGAGCTCAACACGTTCTGGAAGGCAAATCTGGGCGACGCCGGTACCTGGAAGGACTCTGTGGTGAAGGTCGTGGAGACCGCCGGCCAAACTGCCTGCGGCCAGATAGAGGCCGACACCGGCCCGGCGTACTGCGAGGCCGACGCAACGATGGTGCTCCCCATCGCCTTCTTCCGCGACCGCCTCATCGGCGCCACCGACCAGGGTGGCAATGACGCTGCCGTGGCGGCGGTGGTGGCCCACGAGTTCGGGCATCACGTGCAGGCTCTGAGCGGCATCTTAGAGGCCACCAGAGAGGCCGTCGCGGAAAACCCCGACGCGGCCAACCTCCTATCCGTAGCCAAAGAGCTGAGTGCCGACTGTCTGATGGGCGCCTGGATGTCGACGGCACGGGACGAGGGACGCATTGAGGACGGGGATATTGAGGAGGTGCTCGGGGCGCTTACGCGCATCGGCGACGATAGCCTCACCGCCGACGCCGGCCAGGTGGCCGACGCCACCGCGTTTGACCACGGAACCTCTGCCCAGCGCGAGTACTGGTTCGCACAGGGCTACGACACAGGCGACGTGGAGAAGTGTGGCGTCATGTACGACGACCTCCTCAGTGGCACGCTGGAGAAGGAGCTGAAGGCCGGCGCCGACGCCGTGAACAGCAGCACCACGCCCTAGATCAGGCGGCCCCTCCGGGGATCCACACGTAGGTGCAGTTGCTGCACCGGCGCACGTCCTGGCCGATGTCCTCCGAATCGCGCTCCCCACACGTGGGACAGCACGGCTGATCCTCCGCCGCATCATCACTCATGCGCCGAGGCTAGCGACACGATACGCAAACGGGCGCGCCGAGGGTCATCCCCGGCTACGGTCCATGGCGTGACCTCACGTGCGGACACCGGCCTCTGGGCCGATCTGCTGCTCACCCCGGAGACCGTCACCCGCACGGTCACCCGTGCCGACGGCTTCGACGATGTCGCTGCGCTGCTCACCGCACCCGGTGTGCGGAGGGTCGTCGTCACTGGCAATGGCGCGCAGTGGCACATCGCCCTGGCGCTGTCGCTCGCATGGCTCGACGTACCCCAGCCCCCGGTTGACCTCATTGCTGTGCCCGGTGGGCTGGTGGCCCGTGGTGCATTCGCCTGGCGCGAGGGCGACCGCCTGCTCGCGCTCTCAAGCTCCGGCGAGTTCAGGGACGTCATCGAGGCGATCGCCTCGGGAGCACCACGCCCCATTGCGGCCATCACCGCTAATGCCGGTTCAACGATCGGCTCGGCTGCAGAGGCGCGGGCAATGGTGGTGGTGGACACCCTGCGGGCACGCACTCACACTCAGGGGTATGCCGGATCGCTGGCGGCCGGTCTGGCCATCATCGCCCGCATGTCAGAGGACGATGCGCTGGGCCGTGCCGTGCTGGGCGCCGGGCAAACCCTGGCCGCGCTGGTGGACGCCGCCGGGGCCAGTGCACGGGATGCTGGCCCACGCCCCCATGCCGGAGTGTGCGTGGGTACCGGGCCCGCCTGGCCGGCCGCGCTGCACACGGCGCTGTGCCTTCGCGAGGTGTCCATCCTGCCGGTGGATGGCTACGAAACCCGCGAAGGGGCCACGACCGGGCGCTTCGCCACCATCCCAGGCGATCTTGCGGTGACGGTCGGCGGCGTGCGGCCCGACCCACTGCTCGCCGAAGCCGCGACCATTCTCGCCGAGGGCGGTGCACGGGTGGTCGCGCTCCAGGGCGCGCCGGACGCCGATCCGCGGCTCGCCCCCATCTTCGCGCTGCCCTCCGCCATTGCACTGGCAATCGATCTGGCGCATCTCGCCGACCTCGATGCCGACGCGCCGGCCTGGGCGGGCGCGTACGACCGCACCTCGCGCGGAACGGGGCACTGACAATGCGCGTGCTCCATATCTCCCCGCACCCCGATGACGAACTGATGGGTGCGCCCGCAACGCTGATGGCCCTGCGCGACGCCGGTCACGAGGTGACCAATCTGGCCTTGACGCTGGGCCGCGAGGCCGACCACGAGCGGCGACGCGCAGAGCTCACCGAGGCGTGCCGCCGTGCCGGATTCGCCCTCCGCATCGTCGATCCCCCAATCCTGATGTCATCTGGGGACGACCTGCTTGCAGCGGAGGCGGCCGTTCGCGACCACATCGCCGCAGCACTCAGTGGCCCGGACCCGCCCGATCTGATCGTTGGCCCCGGACCGCATGATGTGCACCACGGACACGAGATGACCGGTCGCGCAATACGGGACGTGCTCGCAGCGTCGAGCGATTCGGTGCCGTGGTGGATGTGGGCGATCTGGGGAGACCTCCCCATGCCCACGGTGGTGACAGCGCTCGACGACAAACGGGTGGGTGAAATCACCGAAGCCCTGTCCGCGCATGCCGGGGAGATGGAGCGCGCGGATCACCGCGTACAGATCGAGGCCCGCACGCGTGTGGCGGCCACCCTGGCCGCCGAGAAGATCTTCGGGTTTGGCGCGCCCGCACTCACCACCGACCGCGCCGAGGTGGTCACCGAGGTGATGCGCCGCGACGGCTACTGGCTTCTGGGGGCGCCACGTGCCCTCGATGCCCTTCACCCTCTCGCCACCCCGCGATCCCTTCGCGTCGATGCCTGGCTAAATGCACCGAGCGCGCGCGACATGGCCAACAGCAGCATTCAATAGAAGCCGCAATCTGGCGCAACCTGGGGTCAGACCCCGGTGGGCAGCATCTCCCCTGCGCGCACGGCCTGCGCGATGGCGTTCTCTGGCGGGGCGAGTGGACAGGCCCACTTCGCATCGTGCGCGCATGAGGGGTGGTACGCGAAGTTGAAATCGAGCACCAGTTGGCCATCGGGGAGCGCCCCGAGATCTGCGCCCTTCACCTGGTCGATGAGGTAACGCCCGCCCCCGTAGGTCTCATCGCCACAGGTACCGTCGCGAAATGGCAGGAACAGGCCACCGCCGTAGCCCTCGAGCCACAGCAGCGTGAGCCGGATCTCGGTATCGCCGCGAGCAGCCACGACGGTACCGAGTGCACGAAAGCGCGCCTGCGGCCCCGCCAGCATCCCGGCATCCGACGACTCGAGCCGGCCGATGAGGCACCACGACGGGTCGTAGTCAAAGAAGCGCATCCCGGTGAAGCCCTCGCATAGGGCCGCGGGCACGGGCGTGTCGGCATGCCCTGCCAGCAGTGCGTCGCGTCCGGTACGCCACGCAGCCCACGCATCCGGGCCGCCACCGGCCCGCCGCACATCGGCGTACAGATCTGCCACCCGCCGCCTCCAGTCGGCCAGCGAGAGTGACCCGTCAGTCATCGTGGTCCAAGGCCTTATCGACGTGGTCATATTCGTGGTCGTGCGTATGGTGACGGAGGTGCTCATGATGATGCTCGCCGCCATGCGACGAGGGATCCACATGCACCACCACCGTGCCGAGATGCGGGACGTCGTGCCCTAACCGGTGCTGCACGGCCCCCGCAATGCTGTGCCCCTCGAGTACCGAAAGATTGTCGGCCACCGAGATGTTGAGTTCCACCCACACCCGGTGCCCCACCCATCGCGCCCGCACCTCGTGCACGTCATCCACTCCGGAGACGCCCGCCGCGGCAGTTCGAATGGCGCCCACGACCTCTGGATCGATTCCATCGAGCATGCGCGTGCCGATGTGCTTTGCCGCGTCCCACACGATCTTCATGATGAGCAAGCCGATGAGAAGGCCCACGATGGGATCAGCCAGCGGGAATCCCAGCATCACGCCCACCGCGCCCACCAGCACTCCCAGCGACGTGAACCCGTCCACCCGCGCGTGCTGACCATCTGCCACCAGCGCCGCTGAGCCGATCTGACGACCCACCCGGATGCGGTACTCGGCCACCCACTCGTTGCCGATGAAGCCGATGATTCCCGCAACGGCGAGCGTCCACAGGTGCGTGGGCTCCTGGGGGTGAATGAACCGGCTGATGGCCTCGTAGATGGCGTAACCACCCGAGAAGAAGATGATGAGCACGATGACGATTCCGGCCAGATCCTCCGACCGGTGCAGGCCGTATGGGAAGCGATCGGTCGCCGGGCGGCGCCCCAGCAGAAATGCCGCGCCCAGCGGGATGGCGGTAAAGGCATCACCCACGTTGTGCACGGTGTCGGCCAGCAGCGCGACAGACCCTGTGAACACCACCAGCACGGCCTGAGTTGCGGCGGTTACACCCAGAATGACCAGTGAGATGAGGAGGGCTCGCATGCCTGCGCGCGAGTCGCGAAGGTCGGGATCTACACCCCCATGCGTGTGATCGTGGTCTTGATCGTGGGAGTGGCCGATGCCCATCGCCCGCAGTTTGCCAGCCCCCACTCCCAGTGGGTTGGGCCAGTGAGTGCACGTGGTTTCGCCGACCTCAGCCCGCTTCGCAGTTCGCGCGATCTACGCCTACTCATCACCGGTCAGTCGAATCGGGTGTGGTGGGATCACTCATCGGCACGCAACTCGCGGTGCTCACGGACGGACTCGCGTGCCTTGCAGGCCTTGCAGTCGTCGTTATGTGGCGTCCGGGTATCACCCGATGGCGCGTGGATGCGCTCGGGAGACCGCCGCAAGGCGAGTAGCGTTGACCCCGTGAGTGAGACGGCCACAGGGCCACTCGACCCCGACCGAGTGCTGCGCTGGATGCGCGATCACCCCGACCGCCTGCGCGAGCTTCTGGTCGAGGAGGACCCCGGCGATCTGGACCTCTCCCCGGCAAGCGACGCGGCCATCCGGGCGCATCTGCGCCTCGCAGCCGAAGGAATGGTGCATGGGGCAGCGCCGGACCTCGCGATATTGCTTGAGGGCATGGCCGATGATCTCGACGACTGGTTCGAAGAGGAGCAGGACCTGTTTGACCACCAGATCGCGCTCGGCGAGGGGGCCATCGCGCTTGAGGAGCACCTCCTCTATCAGGGGGACGCCGAGTCGGATCCGGCCCTTCACCAGGCGCTCGAGCGCAGGGTGCGCATGGCCACCTGGAACCTGCTCTTTCTCAGGTGCATCGAGTCGCGCCTGGGGCCAGTCCACGATGGGCTGGCCGATGCCGCACTCGAATGGACGGCCACCCGTGGGCGCGATCTGATGACGATGATCCTCACCATGGACCAATCGCAGCGGGCGGCCATCGAACAACGGACCGGCCGAAAGCCCACGCGGGATGAACAGGTGCAGTCGGGACAGGTGGCCGCCGTGGCCGCCTACGTACGCATGGCCATCGAGGCCACCGCGCACGCGCTTAAGCACGACCCCGCGGCCACCTGAGGCCCGGAACCCCGATGGGCAGGACATCCGGTAGGACAGGCTTTAATGCCCACGTGCTTATTCGAACGCTCCTGCCCCTCGCCGCTCTCGCCGCGATCACGACCCCGGCCCTCGGTGCCGTCACGGTGGTGCCCCCACCATCCGCCGCACCGGGTGCGGTCCAGCCGCTGGTGCCCGGCCTCAGCTACACGTTGATGAACCGTCCCGGGCCGCAGGTGCTGCACGTGCTCACCATGCGACCGAATGCGCTGTTGTCGCTGGGGCCAACCCAGTTGTCGGGATCCCTCAGCCAGCGCGCCACGCTCACGTCGGGGATGACCGCGCGCCTGGCCACGGGTGCTACGGCTGGCATCAACGCCGATTACTTTGATCTGGGCACCGGCACCCCCAGCGGAATCCTCTCGGTGGGCCCGCGTCTGTGGGCCGGACCGGAGCCCTCACGATCGGCCCTCACCATCGCCAATGGCGGCGCGCTCGCCGTCGGCAAGCTCACACTGGCCGGCCGGTACCAGAAGCTCGACCCCGCTGGCACCACCCCCTTCCCCAAGCGCACCTTCCGGGGAGTCAACCGCCCGCTGCCGAGCACGTCATCCACGGGCGTGGTCATCTACACCCCCGACTTCGGTCGCCCCACCCCGTCCACGCCTGGCTATGAGGCCGTTGTGGCGATTGATGGCGGTGTGCCGCTGTCGGTCAATGCGCCGCTGCAGGGCACCGTCATCGCTCAGGGCACCGGGGGCGGCACCGCCATTGGGACAGGCCAGCTGGTGATCTACGGCAAGAACGCCTCGGGCACCTCGATCATCAACGAACTGACCGTGGGTAGCCGCGTGGAACTGGAGGCCGGGATCGCCGGTATCGCCCCCGATGCCTGGGGCGCAGTGGGTGGCGGGCCGATGATCGTGCAGGGCGGGGTCGCCGTGCCATCTGCTGGAGAGGGCTTCTCTGCATCGCAGTTGACCCGTCGCACCACCCGTACGGCTGTGGGCCAGACCGCCGACGGCCGCATCCTTATGGTGGTGTCCGAAGGCCCGCAGCAGGGCAAGGTTGGCTATACAGCCGCTGAGCAGGGCGCGCTGATGGTGTCGCTCGGTGCCACCGATGCCATCGGCTTTGACGCCGGTGGATCATCACTTATGGCGCTGGGGCGCCAGCAGGTCATCCCGTGGTCGAGCGAGCGTGCCATCGCCGATGGCCTCATCGCCACCTATCTGGGCGCGCAGATCTCCATCCCCAGCCCCCAGCGGGTATCTCCAAATGCCGATGGGCTGGCAGACAGTTCAACCATCGATGCCCAGTCACCGGTGGCAGGGCACACCGTGGTGGCCATCGCACGACGCGGCGGCGGCTTCTCGTCCGTCCTGCTCGACCAGACGGGTGACCCGGCCAGCAATCAGATCACCATCGACCCAGCCACACTCGCCATGCCCGAGGGGCCGTATGTGGTCACCACCACGCTCACCCCGGCCGATGGCACCCCGGCCACCACGATGAACCGCAACCTGGTTGTAGATGGAACCCTCGGCGGCCTCAAGGTGTCGGCGAAGACGACTGGCAAGGGCAAGGCGAAGACCAGCACGGTGAAGACCTCCTTCACGCTCTCCCGTCAGGCCAAGGTGACCATGAAGATCATCAACTCGTCCGGAAAGACCGTGGCGACGGGCGCATCAAACCGCAAGATGGCCGGGGGCAAGCGAACCGTTACCTGGAACGGCAAGGCGCTGCCAGCGGGCTCGTACAACGTGGTGCTCACCGCTCAAAGTTCCTATGGGCTGAGCGGCCTGCAGGACTCCATCCGCCTGAAGTAACTCGGCGGATGCCGCCGTTATTCACGCGGTAAATGACGACAGCGACCGGCCGCCATTCGGCCGCACACGGGGCAGCACCGCGCGGTGCTACATCAGCACCGGTACCCGCACCGAGGCTCGGGCGGGCTTCGCTGCCACCACAAGGCGTCGGTCCCACGCGTGCACGTCGACTCCGGCACTCGACCTGGAAAGGCCCGCCCCGATATCGCCTGTGGTCGACGTGGTACCCGTGGTGTCCGTCGTGCCGGTGGTACCGGTGGTGTCGGTACCGGGCAGGCCAGTGGTGCCAGTCGTGTCAGTTGTGCCGGTGGTGCCGGTGGTATTGGTCGTGCCGACGGTGGGGGTGGTCGCCGGCGCCGATGACGGGGAATCCGACGGGCCAATGAGCACCCAGGCGAACGCGATCACGACCACGGCGACAACACCGAGCATGATCCACATATTGCGCTGACGATCGCGCTGACGCTGGGCGGCAGCCTCACGACGGCGCTGGGCGTGGGAGTCTTCTGAGCGAGGCATCGGATGGAGGCTATCCGGGGGTGCGGGGGTTTTCCCCAAAAAGGGTCATCCCATAATGCGCCGGAGTGCCTCCACGGCCCCAATCGGGTCGGGTGTCGCCGGGCTGAGCACCAACACCGATATCCCGGCGTCGGCCAGTGCGGTGAGCCGTGTGCGCACCGAATCGTCAGTACCGATGACGGCCATGGCATTCACCATGGCGTCGCTCACCATCCCCTCGGCTTGCTCCCGCTGGCCCCCAAGTGCGGCATCCTGGATTGCCGCGGCCTCGTTTGGAAATCCGATCGCGGACACCGTGTCTGCGTAGTAGTTGCGGTCGCGCGAGCCCATCGATCCCACGTAGAAGGCCATCTCCCGACGCGCGGCGGCCCGGGCGGCCGCCTGAGCATCCTCACCGCCCATGCCCACAACCGCCGAGGCCATTATGTGAAGGGGGGCGAGTGATGCATGGCGCCGGGCGCGGCCCTCTGCCAGCGGGCCTGCCCAGTGGCCGGCGATGGCTGCCGGCGTGGCAAACAGGGGCCACCAGCGATCGGCAACCTCGGCGGCAAGGCGTACGGCTCGTGGTGCCATGGCGGCAAGTGCGATGGGAATTGACGACCGCTCTGGCCGCGTAATCATGCGAAGCGGCCGGTGATCACTGCCCGGGAGCGGGATCGGCCGTGGGCCATCAACTGTGAGCGGCTCGCGCGCCCACACGGTGCGGCACGCCGCCACTACCTCACGCAGTTCGGCAAGGGGACGGGCAAATGGGATCCCGTGCCACCCCTCCACCACCTGGGGTCCCGACGTACCGAGCCCCAGGATCGCCCGGCCGCCCGAAAGGGCGTCAACGCCAGCGGCGGTCTGGGCGGTGAGTGCGGGGCTGCGCGTGAACACGGGCAGCACCGCACCAATGCAGATGCGCCGGGTGTTCACGGCGATTGCTCCCATAAGGCTCGGGGCATCAAATCCCCAGGTCTCTGGAACCCACACCTCATCGGCTCCGGCGTCGTCCAGGGCCATCGCCAGCGCCAGCGATTCAGCGGGTGCGGCCATATGGTTGAGCGTCATCGCAATTCGCATGCGGCGATGGTACGGGCCGATGACCACCAGATGGGTGTCTCTGCCCGGCGTACCCTCTGGCGTGCGTCCGGCCACGCGTCTATGGTCGGTTTCACGCGGGCGCGTATGGGTCGCGCCCTGCCCGGAAACAACGATTGGTGTTTCGCCTGACCACGCAGTCCGCCCCACACACCACCCGTGCCCTCCACGCGCTGCGCGCCATGCTCAGGGCCCGCTGGGTTGACGCCGTTGAAGCCGAACTGGTGCAACGGGGCGAGGCGTTCTTCCAGCTGGGCGGCGCCGGGCACGAGGCATCGGCGGTACTCGCCCACCATCTTGGGCCACAGGACTGGCTGCAGCCGCACTACCGGTCGCGCGCGCTGCTCATCGCGCGCGGCTTCGAGCCCCTGCGCTTTTTCCATGGTCTGCTGTCCACTGCCGAGTCCGATTCTGCGGGACGCCAGATGCCGGCCTTCCTCAACGATCCCGACCTGCATGTGATGCCCATGACCGTGCCCACAGGCAACGGCCTGCTTCACGCAGTGGGCGTGGCACGCGAGGTGCATGCGCAGGCCGGTGCCCCCATCGTGGTGGCGGGTATCGGCGACGGCACCACGCAGCAGGGCGAAGTAATGGAGGCTATCGGCGACGCCGCACGCCTTGCGATGCCCGTGCTGTTCTGGATCGAGGACAACGGCTACGCCATCTCCACCCACACCGCGGGGCGCACGTTCTACGACACAGCGCTCGGGCCTGTTGACGACTTCCTCGGCGTTCCGATCACCCGTGCTGACGGCCGGGACCCGGTCACCCTCGACGCCATCTGCGGTCGTGTGGTGGACGAGATGCGCGAGAGCCGGCGCCCCGCGATCATGGTGGTGACCACCGAGCGCCTCACGCACCACACCAACGCCGACGACGAATCGGTGTACCGAAGCGAGGAAGAGCGCTCGGGTGCCCGCACTTCAGGCGACCCCATCGTGTTCATGCGCGACCACCTGGTGGCCGAAGGCGTACCGGTGGCCGACCTCACGGCACTCGACGCCGAAGTAGAGGCCGAAGTGCGTGCTGCGGCAACGCTGGTGCTCGCGGCCCCCGATCCCACCACCACACGGTCGGCATCCGCCCCGGTTGACCCCGATCTCATCGCGCGGTCACTCGAGACCCCACCCGATGCCGTCGGCCCGCCGCACACCATGCTCGAGGCCATGCGTGAGGTGCTGCGCGCCCGTTTGGCCGACGACGCCCGCGTGTCGATCCTCGGGCAGGACATCGAGGACCCCAAGGGCGACGTATTCGGTCTCACCCGTGGGCTCTCCACGCAGTTCCCCGGCCGCGTCACCAATGCCGCCCTCAGCGAGTCGACGATCGTGGGCACGGCAATCGGCCGTGCCATGGCCGGTGGGCGCCCAGTGGCCATGGTGCAGTTCGCCGACTTCCTTCCACTGGCGTTTAACCAGATCGCATCCGAGCTGGCCACCATTCACTGGCGCACCGCAGGCGCATGGTCGGCCCCGGTCGTCGTGCTTGCCCCGTGCGGCGCGTACCGGCCGGGCCTTGGGCCCTTCCACGCGCAGACGATGGAAGCCACATTCGCCCACATCCCCGGTCTCGACGTGGCCATGCCGAGCACGGCGGCGGACGCCGCGGGCATGTTGTCGGCTGCGCTCGAGGGCAACCGGCCCACGCTCATCCTGTACCCCAAAACGTGCCTGAATGACCCCGCGCGCGCCACGACGGCCATCGGTGACGCGCGCCCGGTGCCACCCGGTCGCGCAGCCCACACGCGCAGGGGTGACGACGTGACCATCGTGGCCTGGGGCGCCACGGTGCCAATCGCCGAGCGCGCGGCCGACATCCTCGATGCAGCCACCGTGAGCGTCGATCTCATCGACCTGCGAAGCATCGCCCCATGGGACCGCGAGGCCGTCATAGCCAGCGCGGCCCGTACGCGTCGCCTGGTGGTGGTGCACGAAGACAATCTCACCGGGGGATTTGGAGGCGAGGTGGTGGCAGCGGTGTCCGATCACCTCGAGGGCGAGCTCACCACGCGGCGCATCGCCCGTGCCGACACCCTGGTACCCAACAACTACGTCAACCAGATCGAGCTGCTGCCATCGGTGGCCGATGTGGTGACCACCGTGGCCAGCATGATCGGCGGCCTCGAGGTTGAGGTATCCCATGCGGTTGCCGCCGAGGGCGTGCTGGTGGTCGAGGCCGCGGGATCCAGCCCCGCCGATCAGCAGATCATGGTTGTGGACTGGCTCGTGGCCGAGGGCGATCACGTGAGTGAGGGGCAGATCATCGCCGAGTGCGAGGGCGACAAGGCTGCATTTGAGCTTGCCGCTCCCGCATCTGGCGACATCGCCGAACTCCTCGACACCGACGAGTTCGTGCCCGTCGGTACGCCCATCGCCCGCATCACGCTGGCGCCCGGCGCCGCGGCGGCCCGGCGCCGTATTCCCGCCGAGCCCACCATCCGCCTGCGCCGTGACCCCGGGGCCCGCCCAGCCGTTATGCCCGCGTCCACCCCCTCGCCACTCCGGGCGGCGGCCCCCGTTGGACTGTCGGGTATCGCCGTGCGCGCCGGAAGCCACATCCTCACCAATGCCGACATCACCGCGCGTTTCCCGGACCGCACCGAAGAGGACATCGTCAGGCGTACCGGCATCCGCCAGCGCCCGGTCATGGCCGATGGCGAAGACCTCATCACGCTCTCGGCGGCGGCGGCCCGTGAGTCGCTGGAGAGCCAGGGGCTCGCCCTCGGCGATCTTGAGGCCATCATCGTGGCCACCGGCACCCCGCCACACTTGAGCCCCACCGTGGCCTGCATGGTGCAGAGCCTCCTCGCCCAGGATGATGGCCCCGCCGACGTGGCCGCGCACGACGTATCGGCCGCCTGTTCAGGCTATCTGTATGCGCTGCAGGGGGCGCACGACATGCTGCAGCAGCGCCCAGATGGCGCCGTACTGGTGATTACCGCCGAGGCCATGACGCGCTACGTGGACCCGGACGACTTCGATACCGTCGTGGTGTTTGGCGACGCCGTCACGGCCACCGTGGTGTTCGGCCCGGAACGCGCGCAGGGATCGCCAATCCTGCTGCATCGCCCGGTGCTCTCAGCCACGGGCGATGACGGCACCATCATTCACCACGGGCCGGAGTACTCCGACCACCTGTTCATGGACGGCCCGCGTGTGTACACCCGGGCCGTGCGCGAGATGCTGCGCATGCTCGACCGTGCCGCCGCCGCATCGGGTGCGTCAATGGCCGACCTGATGCACGTCATCCCGCATCAGGCCAATGGCCGCATCATCTCGTCGATTCAGGCCCGAAGCGGCCTCCCCATGGACCGCTTTGTCGTGAACGTGGAGCGATGGGGCAACACGTCGAGCAGCACCATCCCCATCGCCCTTGCCGAGCATCTGCCGTCGGGTCCCACAGGTCTAGGCGGTCTGGTCGCCTTTGGGGCGGGCCTCACATCGGGTGCGGCTATCGTCGAGTTTCCACAGAAGCCATAGCCACGCGCTATTCCGGGGTGGCGGCGGCCTCGAGAATGCGGCGCACGTCAGCTGAGGCAACTCCGCGCCGGGCCAGCCATCCCAGCGCACGCCGACGCTCGGCCTGATCGTCACCCTGTCTCGGGTAGCGCCTCCTCACCTGACGGATCAACTCGTCGGCCTCCGGCGCGCGTGAAACCTCCACGTCGTCATCGGTTGCCCCGGCGCTGGGCTGAAGTGCCGCGCGCACAGCGGCGGGCGGGAGCCCTTTTCGCATCAGCCGATCGGCCAGGCGCCGACGATCGGCGGCGGAGCTCGGCACACCGGTGCGCTCGATTGAGGCGGTGAGCAGCACCTCGTCATGATCATCCGGCAGGCCCTCCCCCACCGCACGGCGCACGAGATCCCGATCAAAACCGACGCGCATCATCTCGCCCTGTATGCGCCGCTCCGCCCAGTCTTTTCTCGACAGGATCTCCACCCGAAGGTGGGCATTGACATCTTCGTCGGCGAGCCCATTGGCCGCCAGACGCACTAGGAGCCGGGTGATCTGATCATCGGTGGCCCGGCGCTCCCGCAGGCGACGCACGACCTCGCGCTCGGCGCGTCCACGGGCCACCGTAAAGCGCAAGGTGGCCTCCCACAGGCGTTCGAGTGCCGCGATGTCCTCAATCTCGGCAACCCGGGCATCGTCCATCTCCTGCCCTGTCGACAGACCGAGGTCGGCAACCAGATGCACGGGAAGCCGGAGCCACTTGGCCCCATCCTTCTCAACGCGGATCGCACGCCCATCGGGCGTGCTGCGGAGCGCCGTGATGACGCTCACGCCGGGAACCGCATCAGGCCTCGCGGGCCACCTCGTTGGTGCAGCGCATGCAACGCCACACTGGAACCTTGCGATCGCGGGCGATGGCGCTTGCCCCATCCAGATCGTGGGTACGCATAGTGCGGCTGGTCGCAAACGTCACGGCGCCACACTTCTCGCACGGCGGTGCATCGGTGGCGGCGCTGGTCTCTGAGTTCTCGGGCATGGGTGCACCCTACCGGCGCGGGCCCCCGCGAACCAGCCTCAGCGGGCGGTTGGCACACCTTCGAGGCGCGCCACCTCACGACGCACGGCCGGCGCAACCTCAGTGCCGAGGAGTTCGATCGATCGCATCATGTCCCGGTGAGGCGGGTTTCCCACGCCCATGTGGATCATCGCCCGGCGGTTCCCAAACATCTCGTACTCGACGAGAATCTTCTCGGTCACCTCTGCCGGGCTCCCCACCATCAGGGCCGCATGGGGCTCGCGCATGCGGTCGAACCCAGGTCTGTCGATCTCGTGTCCCCACCCACGCTCGCGCCCGATCTGGTTCATAGCGGCCATGAGCCCGGGAGCCGAGATGTCGGCAGCCTTCTGCGAGGTATCGGCGATAAAGCCATGCGATCCGATTCCCACCGGCACCGTCGCGGGATCGAACCCCGACGCCTCCAGTGCCTCGCGGTACAGGTTCACGAAGGGAATAAATGGCTGCGCGGCGGCACCGATGATGGCGATATTGATGGGCAGCCCGCGCATGGCTGCGTTCACTGCCGACTGCGGCGTGCCACCAACGGCAACCCAGATGGGCAGGTGATCCTGCTGGGGGCGCGGGTACACGGCCCGGCCCTCAATGGGAGCGCGGTGGCGTCCGCTCCACGTCACCACCGGCTCATCGTTGAGTTGCCGCAGCAAATCGAGTTTCTCGAGAAAGAGCGACTCGTACTCGGCCAGGTCGTATCCAAAGAGCGGGAATGACTCGATGAACGATCCACGCCCGGCCATGATCTCGGCGCGGCCCTCGCTGAGGAGATCAACGGTGGCGAAGTCCTGAAACACCCGCACCGGATCGTCGGACGACAGCACAGTGACTGAACTGGTGAGCCGGATGCGCGAGGTACGAACGGCGGCGGCCGCCAACACGACGGCGGGTGACGACACCGGGAAGTCCGGGCGATGGTGCTCGCCCACACCGAAGATGTCGAGACCCACCTCGTCGGCCAGCACGATCTCCTCCACCAACTCGCGGATGCGCTGCCCCTCATCGGGTCGCCGCGCGGTCGCCGGATCTGGCGTCGCGTCGCCAAATGAGTAGATGCCGATCTGCATCACGCCCCGCCTTCCCGTTGTGCACGGGCCTCGTCGAGCTCGCGTTGAATCACCCCGTCATCGCGCTCGGCGAAGATGACGTATGCCACGTAGAAGACCCCAAGACTGATGCCCAGCCCCACCCACACCCACAGCAGCACAGGCCAGTCGAGGGCGAGGCCGATCAGCCACCCGATCACGAGGCTGAACGGCACCATGGTGAGGCCGATGACCCAGAGTCGGCGGCGCGCCACCTGCGAATACTCCGGGTTGGGATGGAGCCCCTCCTGCTGGGCGGCGACCCGGGCCACGATCTGTTCGCGACTCTCTCGTTTTGGCGGGTGCTCATGCGGGTGCGTCATCGCAGAGAGGGTAGCGTGGCCGCGCGTGGCGACCGACGTGCAGCGGATCAACCCACGCGGGGCCAGGCCGACACCAGCGGGTAGGGCCTGATTGGACCGCCACCAGCGGGGTGGATCTCAAAGTGCAGGTGCGGCACGGTGCCCTGTGCATCACCGGTCATCCCGACGTAGCCCACCACGTCACCCGCCTTCACCGACGCACCATCACGGGTGATCTCCGCGAAGCTATCGAGGTGGCAGTAGAAGTACTCATCGCCGTTGGCACCCCGCACCCACAGGCGGTTGCCGCTTATGGGCGTGTTGCCCGGTCGCATCACGGTGCCCGTCACCACGGCGACGATGGGTGCCTGCATCGCCGCCATCAGGTCAATGCCTTCGTGCAGGCGACCGCCGCCGCGCGCCTGCAGCCAGTCGTCGCTAAACGTGGTGGGGGCGGCCACGGGAAATACCGGCTCGGTACCGGGTGCTGCCAGCACGGGGTCGCTGGTGCCCACCGAGGCAGCGGCGCGAGTGGTGCCCGCCCGACGGACCCGCAGCTCGGCCCGGAGGTCGCCACGTACCTGTTCAAGCCGCATGCGCTGCGCCTTCGCCAGCCCCTTCACGCGGGCCGCCTCGCGGGATGCCTCACGCTCCCCTGCGCGCGCCGTGACGATCGCGCGCGCCAGTTGGTCCTGTGCGGCTGCCAATTCGGCGCTTCGACGGCGCATGGTCACTGCCAGACGGGCGTCATCGGTTGCCGCCGCCCGCAGGGCCTCAGTCCCGGCCATGAGGTCGCTTATCGATCCGCTCGACACGATGACCTCAACCAGCCCGGGGTCGGGGTGGCGGTACAACGTGCTGATGCGCTCCGAAAGCCGTTCGCCCGCCAACATCAGGGCGCTGCGGCTTGTCGCGAGCGCACGGCGACTCTGTGCGGCATCGTCGCGCGCCTGCTGCACACGGTCCATCGCGAGGTTGTGTCGCGATGCGGCCTTCCCGGCCAGGGCGTCAAGGTGCGCGCTCTGCGCCTCGAATGCCGCTGCCCGCTGTTTCAGACTTGTGACGTCGCGCGCAGCCCATGCCGCCCCGGGCACCACGGTGGTGGTGCACACGGCGATGAGGCTGACGAGGGTGATGAGGGCGCGGCGGCGGAACATGTCGGGTTCTCATTCGCCCCCGAGTGCCCGCATCCTCACAACATCCGTTGCGAGATCAGCCCGCTTCTTCGGCCAGTGCCTCGTTCAACTGCGCCTGTGCATTGATGGCCGCCGGGAAACCCGCATACGACGCCAACTGGATGATGAGCTCCCGCAGCTCGTCTTCGGTGATGCCCACGCGCAGGGCCGCGCGCATGTGCACCTTCACCTGGCGGTCCTTGCCTCCCATCGCCATAAGCATTGAGAGTGTGGCGATCTGGCGCTCGCGCACGCCGAGGCCTGGGCGGCCATAGATGTCGCCGTAGATCGTCGCGATGATGCGGTCGCCCAACTCGCCGAGAGTCGCCAGGGACTCTTCGGCCTTGGGCCCGAGGATCTCCTTCACCCTTTTCACGCCATCGGCGTGGATCTCGTCGCGGGTGCGCTCGTCGTCCATTTCGCCCTCTCCCCGTTGGTGGTCGGCCTGCTGCCGAGGTGCAGCATGGCCGGTACTCACACGCGGTGGCCCGATACACCGGCTACGTTGCCCCTCGGTAACGACGCCGGGGGACGAGGCACGTGGAGAATCTGACGCGATGGGTGCTGCGCCACAAGTTGATGGTGGTGGCATTCTGGGCCGTGGTGACCGTCATCGGCTTCATCGCCGCGCCGGGGCTCTCCGGTGTGCTGTCAAAGGACTTCTCACTGCCCGGGCAGCCGGGATACGAGGCCAATCAGGCCCTGCTGCAGCAGTACGGCAATGGCGGAATCTCCGCACCGCTGGTGGCGGTGGTCAAGCTGCCAGAGGGCTCGTCGATCACCGCACCAGCCACTGAGGCACAGCTGGCGCGGGCGCTGAACTCGGTGAAAAAGGCGGGCCCGGACATCCGCGTGGTGGGCTACCCCGGCACCCATGACCCACGCTTCATCTCGCCGGACGGCCGCACCACGTTCGCCTACATCTATGCACCCGTCATCCCGGGCTTCGACCTGAAGCCGGTGTCGTATCCCAAGATCACCGCCGCGCTCGACTCGACCACGGTGGCCGGCCAGCCCATCCAGCTCACTGGCATCGCACTGCTGTCGGGCAACGCTGGCAATAGCAATGGTCCCAGCCTGCTCGTCGAGGTGCTGATTGGTGGCGTGGGAGCCCTCCTAGTGCTCGCATTCGTGTTTGCGTCGTTCCTCGCCCTCGTGCCGCTGCTCATGGCCATCGTGGCAATCCCATCCACGCTCCTCATCATCAACGGCCTCGCACGCTTGACCGATGTCTCGTTCATCGTGCAGTTCCTGGTGTCGCTCATCGGATTGGGAGTGGCCATTGACTACTCCCTGCTGGTGGTCACCCGATGGCGCGAGGAACGCGCGCTTGGAGCCGAGGGCGACGAAGCCATCGTGCGCACCATGAAGACGGCCGGTCGTGCGGTACTCGTGTCGGGAGCCGCCGTGGCAATCGGGCTGGCCGCGCTTGTCGTCATTCCCGTGCCCTTCCTGCGCAGTATCGGCTACGGCGGGCTCCTGATTCCCGTCGTGAGCGTGCTTGTTGCCCTCACGCTGCTGCCGGTCATCCTCTCCAAGGTGGGCACCAAGTTGGAGTGGCCGCGCATTCGCAAGGAGGCCAATGCCAGCCGCGGCTGGAGCGCCTGGGCCAGGTTGGTCGTGCGCCATCGCTGGATCGCGGCAATCGTGGGCGTGGCAATTCTTGGCCTGCTGCTCGTGCCGGCCCTCAACATCGTGGTGGGCCAGCCCTCGGCGACGTCGCTCGCCAATCCCGGGCCGGCCGCCACAGCGCTCAACGATCTGCACAGCGCAGGAATGGGTGACGGCACGCTCACCCCAATGGAGGTACTCGCCACTCCGGAGACAGCAGCCGCCACCGCCACCGCCCTGGCGGCCGTCCCGGGAATCCGCCTCGCGGTGGCACCCGCACCGAAGGTGCCTCAATGGACCAACGGCACTACATCGATCGTTGAGGTGATCCCCGACGCTGACGGCGCCACGGCAGCGGGGCGCGATGCCATCGGCGCGGTGCGCGACGCCGCGGCGGCGCTCCCCGGATCTCCGCAGGTGGGTGGTCTCGGACCCCAGAACCGCGACTTCATCTCGGCGGTCTACGGCTCGTTCCCGCTGATGATCGCCCTCATCGCCATCGTCACCTTCATCTTCCTGGCGCGCGAGTTCAGGTCGCTGCTGCTCGCGCTCAAGGCTGTGCTGATGAACGTGCTGTCGGTGGCCGCCGCGTGGGGGATCATGGTGTGGGTGTGGCAGGAGGGGAATCTTTCCGAGACCATCTGGAATACCCCTGCAACCGGAGCCATTGATGCCTGGATCCCGTTGATGGTGTTCGCGTTCCTCTACGGCCTGTCCATGGACTACGAAGTGTTCATCCTCAGTCGCATGCGCGAAGAGTTCGACGTGAAGGGGTCCACCACCGGCGCCATCGTGGTGGGTATCGGACGAACGGGGCGCCTGGTCACCAGCGCTGCGCTCATCCTGTTTATGTCCTTCATTGCCCTGGGTGCAACCCCCGAGACCACCGTGCGGATCTTCGCCACGGGCCTCGCAGCCGGGATCCTTCTGGATGCCACGGTGATCCGTTCGCTGTTGGTGCCTTCGCTGGTGTCGCTGTTCGGGCGCTGGAACTGGTGGCTGCCCGCCTGGGCCGCCAAGATCCTGCGCACCACGCCTTCGCTGCCACCGCGCGGGGCCGACTGACTCCCGTTGATCGGCGGGGCGGCCGTATCGCCACCCCGCCGATCAACGCGTACGGTCTCCGAGGCGCTGCAACACAAGCGTTATCGGTGCCGGCAGATGACACCGGAATGTCCGGGTCCTCCCCCAAGGGTCGACACACCGATAATTCTCACCTTGGGGCGAGCGAACAGCCCGCTGGACGCCCCCGCATGGTGGTCGGTCAGCCCTGCCCGGGTTCCTTCAGGGTGGGAAGAATGCGATCGAGCCACTTGGGCAGCCACCAGTTGCCCTTGCCCACCAGAATCATGACGGCCGGCACCAGCATGAGGCGAACCAC
>CAMCOB010000011.1 GCA_945876305.1 Bifidobacterium breve | reverse complement strand
ATGAAGCATGCTGCCACCGGGGTAATGGCCAACGACAGTTCGATGCCCGAGTAACCCAGCACCGTGGAGAAGTAGAACGGCAGCAGGATGAGCGTGCCGAACATGGCTCCTCCCACGGCGAACCCGGTCAGGTTGGCATTTCTCACCGTCGACAGTGTCAAGAGCGACAGATCGAGCATGGGATCGTCGGTGGTGCGCTCGCGCCAGGTGAACAACACGAGGAACACGATGCCGAGCGCGCCGACGATGAGCGTGCGGGGTGCCGTCCATCCCCATGCAGATGCCTGCGAAAGCGCCGTGAGCAGCGGAAACAGGCCAAGTGCAGCCAGCGCGGCGCCCAGCATGTCGAATGGGCGGGCCTCAGATGGCGCTCGCTCGCGCAATACAAACAGTGCGCCCACAAGCACGATCAGCGCCACCACGGGTGTGAACCAGAACACGCTGCGCCACCCCCATACGCCCACAAGCACGCCGGCGAGGTTCAGGGCCAGCACCGGGGCGACGGCCATGATGCCCGACAGCACCCCAAGGGCCAGCCCGCGCTTCTCGGGCGGAAAGAGAATGGCCGCATAGGCGAATGCCGTGGGCGCCATGGCCGAGGCACCGACCCCCTGCATGATGCGAAACACGATGAGGGCGGGCTCGCTCCAGGCCACTGCGCACAGCACCGAGGCGAGAACCATGATGAGGATTCCCGCCACCCACACCCGCCGGCGCCCGTACAGATCGCCCGCGCGGCCGGCGATGGGCAGCAGCACCGCCTGGGTCACTAGATATCCCGTCACCACCCAGGTGGTGCCCGACACACCTGAGTGGAAATCGTCGGCGATCGATGGAAGCGCGATGTTGACGATGCTGATGTTCAGCACCTGCAGCATCATCCCGCCGGCCACCACGGCCATGGCCATCCACCGCCAGCGGGGGCTCTGCCGCAGCCGGGCACGGACGGCAAGCAGGGCGGGCGGGCGTGGCATCTGCATGACGGTCGCACCGTATACCCCGTCTGCGATCGCCGGTGGTGCCCGGGACCAACCCGGGTCGCTACGCTCCCGCCCGTGGCAAAAAAGAAGCGCAAACGCGTTATCGATCCCGTCAATCTCGGTGACCGGGACCTGCTGTGGGGCTACGCGCGGCTGTCGCGCCTGTACGGCGTGGTGCTCATGGGCGTGTCATTTGCGCTGCTGGGGTTGTCCGTCATCCTCGAGGCCACATCTGAGGATGGCTGGTCGTGGATGTGGCTGGGCGTCACAGTGGGCATGGCTGGGATCACGGGCCTTGTCTTCTTCCCGCTGCTCAGCGTGTGGCTCAAGCGCAGCGGGCTGGCATCTATCCGCCTGCCGGACGCACAGCTGGCCGACGGGTCACGCCTACTCGAGGCCGGACCACGCGACTGGCGGCGATGGGCCACCATTTCGTCGATCGTCATGTTCGTGGCGTCGGCCTTCATGCTGCTGTTTCTCGTGGCCGTGCTCGGCCGTGGGGGCACCGCCGAAGGCGTGGTGATCGGCGTGCTCTTGGCCTGGGGGGTGGTGACCATTGCCGACGGCGAGAAGATCGCCATGGCCGAGGAGGAACAGGGGCGCACCTACTGGGCAGCGGGGCAGCGCCCCACGGGCGCGGGCAACCGGCTGGTGTTCACCACCCGCGCGAAGTAGGGCTCAGCTGGTCGGCGTGTTCCGGTGCAGATCGCGAAACAGGCGCTCGGGGCGCTCCGCGTACATCGTGGTGAGACCGCACTCGATGCAGGTCTCAGCCCGAAGGGCGCTCACGCGCCCGGAGGCCATTCCCGATCGACGGCGCTTCAGCGACACAATCCCCGACACGACCGTGTATTCGACCCGGCCACCACACTCATTGCAGGCATCTGGCATGTTGATAGGGTATCCCCTCTATACCGGGAGGGGGTATGTTCCCGCTCCATGTCGAGTGCCCAGGAGGGCCGTGTGTCAGTAGATGGCGTCAACGAAGTGATCATCGTCGGCAGCGGGCCCGCCGGGCTCACGGCCGCCATCTACGCGGCCCGTGCCGGACTCGAGCCGTTGGTCATTGAGGGCTACGGCGCGGGTGGTCAATTGATGATCACGACCGACGTGGAGAACTACCCGGGATTTCCCGACGGCGTTCAGGGCCCCGACATGATGGCCATGTTCCGTCAGCAGGCCGAGCGGTTTGGCACCCGGTTCATCACGGCCGATGTATCGCGGGTCGACTTCTCGGAACGGCCATTCCGGGTGTGGGTTGATGACGACGAGCACGTAGGTCGGTCAATCATCGTGTCCACCGGTGCGTCCGCGCGCTGGTTGGACATTGAGGGCGAGACGCGCCTGCGGGGCAAGGGCGTGTCGGCGTGTGCCACCTGCGACGGCTTCTTCTTCCGCGACAAGCCGGTGGTGGTCGTGGGTGGTGGCGACACCGCGATGGAGGAGGCCCTCTTCCTCACCCGTATGTGCGAGAGCGTGACCATCGTGCACCGCCGCGACGCATTTCGGGCATCGGCCATCATGGCCCAGCGGGTGCTCGAGAACCCCAAGATCACCGTGGTGTGGAACTCCCGCGTGGTCGACGTGGAGGGCGCCAACGTTGTGGAGGGCGTGCGTGTGGCCGACGTCGAGACCGGTGACGAGCAGGTCATCCCAACCGCCGCCATGTTCGTGGCCATCGGTCACCAACCCAACACCGAACTGTTTGAGGGGCTGCTCGACGCCGACGGTGAGGGCTACCTCATTACCGACGGCACCCGCACCAACGTCGAGGGCGTGTTCGCCTGCGGCGACGTGCAGGACACCATCTACCGGCAGGCCGTGACGGCAGCGGGCAGCGGGTGCATGGCGGCAATCGATGCGGAGCGGTGGCTTGAGGCCGCAGCGCATCCGGCCACTGCCACCCACTGACAACACGCGAACGCGAACCAGGAGCAGAAATGTCTGACGTCATCGAGATCACCAGCGACACCTTCCAGGGCCTTGTACTCGAAAGCGAGAAGCCCGTTGTGGTCGACTTCTGGGCCCCGTGGTGCGGCCCCTGCCGCATGATCGGCCCGGTTATCGACGAGATCGCCCGCGACCGCGACGACATCGTGGTGTGCAAGGTCAACGTGGACGATGCCCCGGACATCGCACAGCGCTACGGGATTCAGGGCATTCCCTTCATCGGCCTGTTCGAGGGTGGCGAGCTCACCAAGAACGCCGTGGGTGCCATGCCGCGCGCCGGTATCGAGCAAGCGCTCGGGCTCGCATAAACCATGCCCTCGTACGACTTGCGATGCCAGTCGTGTGCGCACGACTTCGAAGTGTTCCGCCAGGGCTTCCTGCGTGATGACGACCGTTCGTGCCCCCAGTGCGGGGCGCGGGCCGAACAGCTGATCACCGCCGGGTTCGTGTCGGCCAAGCCCTCCCGTGGTGGTGGCGCCGGTGCGCCATCTGGCGGGGGCGGCCACGCACATGGCGGTGGCTGCGGCTGCGGCCACAACCACTAGGTCGTACCGTGGCCACCGGCGCATCAGCACCTCCCACCCGTCTGCAGATCATGGTGCGTCTGCGGCGCGCAGAGGGTCAACTGCGCGGCGTGCAGCGCATGCTCGACGAGGACTCGTCATGCGACGACGTGCTGGTGCAACTTGCGGCCGTCACCGCGGCACTCGATCAGGTGGGGCTGCACCTGATCGGCGAGCGACTGCGCGGCTGCACGCAGGCGGATGGGGAGATCTGCGCCGACGAGCTCGAGCGAAGCGTTGCCACGCTCATGCGCCACGCGCGCATCGGGCGCTAAGCCGACCGCCCGGGACGCACACGCGCCACGATCGCCGCGGCCCGGTGCTGCACCGGCGGGGCCAGCACCACCCACTCCACCGCCCCCACCACGAGGCTCGCGATGACCGCCGTGGCACCCAGCACGCCCACGTGCCCCGTCAGCGGCCCGCTGAAGTGCAGCATGAGGGTGCCGAACACCAGCCCGGCGAGACCCACCCAGAACGCATTGGGCAGACGGCTCGCCCCCGCCGCGCCAACAAAGGTGCCGCCAAACCACGCGCCGGCAAATGCGGTGCCCGTTGGCAGGGTAAGAGCGATAGCCCCGCACACAGCAAGGGATGTGGCTCCGGATGCCAGCACAAAGGGCACGCCCAACCGCTGGATGAGCACCCAGGTGACAAGTGCCGCCACGCACCCGATAGGCACCACTGCGGCATGCGCCATGCCATCCATACCCGGCAGCAGCGGGTGACCGCGTTCGGCACCCACGGCATCTGCCACCAAGTAGAGGCCGGACGCCGCGATGTAGGCCAGCGCCCCCATGCGTCCACCCACGCCATCCCACACCGATGGGCCGATGAGCGACCAGAGCACCCCGGCCAGCAGGGCCGCACCCATTACCCACCCGGTGCCAAGCGTCACGGTGGGCGACAACATGCCGACGAAGGCGCCGGTATAGCCCGCTCCAGCGGCGCTTACGTCAATCTGCTGCCCGGGCAGCGCCATGGCCCCAAGAACGACGGCCACCAGCGACGCCGCCACGATGACAGGGATGCCCATGTCGCGAGCCAGAAAGAGGGTCATCGCGGCCGACGCCACAGACATGCCGACATCGATGGCTCGTACCCGCCCGACCTGCTCGGAGGTGAGCGTGGTGATGGCCATGCCGCCCACCAGAAGAACCCCGGCAACAAGGGCTGCTGCCAAGGGGAGGGGCTCGGCGCCCAGCAGAAACGACGCGGCGTAGAGGAGCCCGAGGCCCGCGGCCATGACCGATGCGAGCAGCAGTACGGCCGGCGACGGCAACCCCGAACGGCCCTGCCACGGCTCCTCGTGGAGGATGCTCGCAGTGGACCGGGCCTCGGGCTGAAAGAGGAGTGAGAGGCGGGGCGGGGTCATCGTGATGGCGTGGCCGGCGCTCGTGCGATACGCGCAACGAGAGGTCCGAGGTGGCGGCCATGAATGAGCCATTCGGCCGTGGCGGTGGCCATGCACGCGATAGATGCCGTTGCGCCCAGTACCCCCACGTGGCCGGTGAGCGGCCCCCCGAAGTGCAGCATCAGCGCGCCATAGACGATTCCTGTGACGCCGATCCAGAAGGCCGTCGGGAGGCGCTCGGGGTCGGCACTGGCGATGAGCGTGCCACCCACCCATGCCGATCCGAGCACCGGCACACTGGCGGGGAGGGCGATGGCCATCACCCCGCATACGCACAGCGAGGGCAGCGCCGATGCCAGCACAAAGGGCATTGAGGTGCAGCGGATGAGCGCCCAGGTGACCAGCGCTCCGGCCATCCCGATGGGGAGAATCGCCCAGGTTGCAAGACCTGCGCTCTCAACTGGCAAGAGGGGCGGGGAGTCGGTGCCGCTCCACTGGGCGAGCAGGTACACGACCGCCCCTGTCAGAAACGCGACTGCGCCAATCCGGGCTCCCACCCCGGGCAGTACCGCAGGGCCGACGACGGACATGAGCAGGCCCGCGAGCAGGCCCGCAATCAGCACCCACCCCCAGGCCAGCACCGGTCCGGGCTGGAGCAGCCCCGTGAACATGCCCGCGTACCCGGACGCCGATGCCATGAAGTCGAGCGGGCCATCGCGCAGGGACAGAACTCCGATGATGGATCCCGTGACCCCCATTGCAATGAGCACGGGAATGCCCAACTCGCGGGTGAGTAACTGGGCGAACACGGCTCCGCAGAGCCCGAGGGTCACGTCGATGACCCGTGGCAGCCGTGATGGCCGCGAGGTAATGAGGCTGAGCACGAATCCCAGCAGGCCGAGCACGCCGATCAGCGCGACGACGGCGAGGTCGACGCCGTGCGCCCGCATCCAGAAGCCATCCACGTACAGGTATCCGAGCGCCACAAGCAGCAGGGCGCCGAGAATGAGCGTCACGAGCGACGGCCGGTACCGGCGATAGCCCTCGCGCAGATCGCGCACCGTGGCCGTCTCGGATGCTTCCAGGTGTGCCGTTGGGCCGGGAACGCTGCTCATGCGGCAATTCTTACGGGAATCTGTACCAGCGTCGTGATGACGTCATCCGCGGCCTCGGCCTGCGGGGAGCGGTCCAGGAGCAGCGCCTGGAGCCCGGCGCTTCGGGCACCGTCCAGGTCCTCCACGCGACGGTCGCCAACGTGCAGTGCCTCCGCCGGTGCCATGCCGAGGGCGGAGAGGGCCGTGGTGAAGATGGCGGGATCGGGCTTTTGATAGCCAGCCGCCGCACTCGCAACGATGACCCCAAAGCGGTCGGCCACCCCCAGACGGGTCAGGTGCTGGGGCAGCGCGCAATCCCAGTTGCTCACCACGCCGAGCACCAGATCCAGGTCGTCCAGACGGTCAAGGGCCGGCAGCACGTCGTCGAACAGGTGAAAACGCAGGGATTCCACCAAGAGGTCGGTGGCCAGCGGGATGGGCGGCGCTCCGGGACCGAGCGCATCAACGAGCACTCCGGCGCACTCGGCACGCAGCGCCGCCAGCCCCTGTGCATCGCGCCCCAGCTGCATACGCAACCGGTAATGGCGTATCTCGAGGGCGAGGGCATCGGCCACCTGTTGCTCGTCCAGCGGAAAACCGGCGTCGGCCATCAGGGCGGTGAGCACCGGGGCCGGTGGCTCCATACGAAGAAGCGTGCCGAACGCGTCGAGCAGGACCGCGCGCACCGTCACCGAAGCCCCAATGAACTAATGGATGACACGGATCGTGAAATGGGAGCGGGGGACGCCACAGGGGGAAGGGTACGTCCCGACCACGGCGCGCGGGCGGATGCCGCCCCGGTCCTATACTCGGCGGCCGTGCCCGGAACCACCTCCACACTGCCCTCAGGTACCAGCGACCGCCATCCCCACGGTGCTCGTGGCCGTACCCGCGTGGCGCTTATTGCGGGCGCTGCGGTGGTCATTGCCTGGATCCCCTCGTTCGTCGCGACTGCCTACTCCGTGCAGCCAGCGGGCGAGGTGCTGGCCAACCCCGCCAATGGCTGGGCATTTCTGTGGGATTCGGTGACGGCGTCGCGCAATCCCCGCCTGGGAACGCCCGACGTCGCCATGCAGGAAGCCGCGCAGCTGTGGGCCGGAAGCCCGGCCGTGGCTGCCGACGTGTCACTCAAATCCCTTCCCTCCCCGTGGACCGTTCCCGTTCCCGATGGTGGCGCCCACCCCCGTAGCGGACATGACGTGGTGGCTCCGGCCGATCCGCTGCAGTGGGTGGTGCAGGGTCGCGTGAATGGCGGACCCGATCAGGTAATTGGACTTCTTGACTACCGCACCGGCCGGGTGGTCTGGGATATCCGTCCGCTGGCAACAGCGGGAGCGGCCCGATGATCCCGGTCAACCGCATGCGAAGGCGCCGTAGGGCCCGGGCAAAGCACGGCCGGCTTGGTGCGGGGCGCGTCGTCGCGTTCGCCCTCGTGGTGATAGTGACCATCCTCGGGGTGGCCGGCGCAACCGCGTACCAGTCGGCCACAGCTGGCCTGCCTGGACTCGACGAACTCCAGCCGGTGGCCCTCGGCCAGAACTCGCGCATCCTCGATCGCAACGGCAAGGTGCTCGGACACATCACGGGCGTGACCAACCGCACCGAGCTTCCCTACGCACGCATCCCCAAGTCGCTACGCGATGCCACAGTGGCGATCGAGGACAAGCGCTTTTACCAGCACAACGGAGTGGACTACGTGCGCCTGGTGGGCGCCGCAGTGCGCGATGTAACCGCCGGGAGCCTCAAGCAGGGTGGCAGCACCATCACCATGCAGCTCGCGAAGAATCTGTACGACCCCGGCGCGAAGCGTGACTTCTCGCAGAAGATCAAGGAGGCCTACCTGGCCAATGAGATCGAGCAGAAGTACACCAAGGATCAGATCCTCGCGAAGTACCTCAATGGCGTCTTCTACGGCGAGAACTCCATCGGGGTGCAGGCGGCATCGCTCACGTACTTCAACACGCCCGTATGGGCCATCTCGCTCCCGCAGGCGGCCCTGCTGGCCGGACTGCCGCAGGCACCGTCCGCATATAACCCCTTCCTCAACCCGAAGGATGCCACCGCGCGGCGCAACACCGTGCTGGACGAAATGGCGAGCCAGGGCTATGTGAGCCGGGCGGATGCCGATGCCGCCATGGCCAGCGATCTGGGACTGAATCGCGGCAGGTTCTACGAGCGCAAGAAAGAGGGCTACTTCTTCGATTACGTGCGCCAGCAGTTGCTCGATGAGTTTGGCGAGCAGCGTGTGCAGCAGGGTGGCCTTGCGGTTCGCACCACCATCGATCCCAAGCTGCAGCGCGCCGCCGAGCAGGCGATCGCCCGCAATCTTGGGCAGCCCGACGACCCCGCCGCCGCCATCGTGATGATTGATGCCCGCACCGGTTACATACGCGCGATGGCCACCAGCCAGACGTATGGCAGCGATAGCCAGTTCAACTACGCCACTCAGGCCAAGCGTCAGGCCGGATCGACGTTCAAGACCTTTGTGCTGACGCGTGCGATCGCCGATGGCACCAACCCCTACACCACCATCTATGCCAGCCGGCCCATCAACATCAATGACCCCAAGTGGGGTCCGGTCGATGTGGCCACGTACTCAAACTCATACGCCGGCCCCATCTCTGTTCATAACGCCACGCTCCGCTCCGATAACTCGGTGTACATCCAGATGACCCTTGATGAGGGCCCCGATCGCGTGGTGAACATGGCCAAGCGCATGGGAATCAACGAGGACCTGCCGGTGGTCCCCTCCATCGGCCTAGGGGCGGGCGAAGTCACACCGCTCGACATGGCCACGGCGTATGCCCCGCTGGCCAACGGGGGCTTTCGCGTGAAGCCCATCTCCATCACCGACCTGGGCGCAAACGCGCCGACCAATGGCATCGGCACCCCGAAACGCACTCGCGTGTTCTCGGACGGCGTGGCCTACGAGGTCACCCGTATTCTGCGTGACAACGTGCAGAGCGGCACCGGTGGAGCCGCCAATATCGGCGTTCCCCAGGCGGGCAAAACCGGCACAACCGACGATTACACGGACGCCTGGTTTGTGGGCTATACGCCACGGTACGTGTGCGCGGTGTGGGTGGGCTATCCCAATGCCGATGGCGTGCGCCGCTCGATGACCAGCGTGCACGGCATCACCGTTTCCGGCGGCTCGTTCCCAGCGCGGATCTGGGCCGACTTCATGCGTGTTGCCACGGCGAAGGACGGTTCACTCGACTGGGCAATGCCCAAGGATCCCGTCGAGTGGTCGGCGTTCTCGTCCGACTTCACTGACAGCGCATCCCAGTACGCCGTGAGCACGGCCAAGAGCACAAGCACCGGGCGCACCACCAGCACACCGAAGACAACCTCAACCGGCGGCATGAACACCAAGGTTCAGCCACCCGACACCGTGGTGGTGCCAATACCCGCACCGGCCCCGGCTACGGCTCCTGCTCCGGCTCCGGCTCCGGCTCCGGCTCCGGCTCCTGCTCCTGCTCCCACGCCGACAGCACCCACTCCCGCTCCGCCGACTCCCTAGGAGACGTCCTCCGCCCCGATCATGTCCTTCGGGCGGGCGGTGAGCAGCAGGATGCCGGCCATTCCCGCGAGGGCTGCCGCTGCGATGGTGATCCATGCCGCGGGCAGCACGGTGATGATCCAGTCGCCGCCGAGCGGCGATGCGGGCATGCCGGGGCGTTCGGCCACCACACCAACGGCGGGCACGAGCGCGGCGCGCGCCGCCCACCCCACAGCCACCACCGCGGCCATCACGATGAACGCGCCGATAATGCGTGCCAGTCGGGTGCCTGTGCGGGGCCTCCACCAGATGGTGAGGAGCCCCGCGACCGCCAGCACCACACCAGCGACGGGAAGAATCCACGTGCCACCGGTGGCGCCATACCCCGACAGCTGGGCCGAGCCCGTGGGGAGGTCGGCCGAGTACCACGGGAGCCCGGGAAGGAAGGCAAGCAGCAGGCCGCAACCCGTCGTCGCGAGACCGAGCACGGGCACGCGCATGCTCATGTACCCGCCTGGGGGCGCACTCTGTGGAACACCACGACGCCGCCCGTATTCCACACAAGCCGGAAGTCGGCGCGCCTTGCCAGGTTGTCAAGCGCCGCCTGGAAACCCCGGGGGTCAAGACGGTCGTACATATCGGGGCGCGTCCGGTCCACGATCACCCATTCGGCATCGTCGATGGCCGGAAACACCAGGATCCGGGTGCGGGCCGACAGGTGCCCACCGGGGTTATTCCCCGCCGACACGATGGCGCCATCCGGGATGAGCGCGGCGGCTTGGTCGAGTGCCTCCGACGTCGCAGTGCGCTCGTACTGCGCCAGTCGCGAGGGCGATGCCACCGACACGCCCTGAAACCACGGCAGCGGGCCCTTGATCATGGTGGCCAGCACTCCCGCGACAACCAGCGCCAGCGCCATTCCCCCGCTCGCCCGCGCCGCGCGGCCAAGCCAGAGGGGGCGCCCGTGCTCGCGCAGGTGTGAGAGCCCGAGCAGGGCAGCGGCAATGAGGTACGGACTCGGGACCGCCGCGTAGTGGAACTCCACCGAGTAGTTGGGCCACCACTCGGCGAGCATGTTCATGAGCAGATCAGGAAGCGCGCACACCGCCAGGAGTGGTGCGGCCAACGGCAGCAGCAGCAGCGGTACAAGAAGGATGAGCAGATACGAAAGACGCGACCAGCCGCCGAGCGTGGTGATGAGGTCCACCGGATTCGTGACCGCGCCCACGATGGCCTTTGCGGGGGTGGCGCCGAACTTGCCGTAGCGCTCGGCAAACGGGGCGGGCAGCCCACTTCCGGCGGCGGGGATGATGACCAGTACCGCGATGGCGGTCCATGCCAGGGCACTGACCGCGAGCACGGCGCCTGCGATACGTCGGCGATGGCGGATCGCAATCCACAGCCCGAGCATGGCGATGGAAAGACCCACCTGCTCCTTCGACATCAGGGCGAGCCCGGCAGTGACACCGAGCACCACATCACGGTGGGTCTCGGCTGCCCAGATGGCGTACATGAGGAGCGGCGCGGCAAGGGTCACTGCGTGAAAGTCGGTGAGTACCGCCCACTGCAGCGGTACATACAGCAGGTAGGCCGCGGCGGCGGCCACAGCCAGGCGGTCGTCGCGCAGCCACAGGCGTCCCAGCCAAAATGCCGGCAGTGCCCCCAGCGCCACGATCAGCGCCTGCGCCACCAGCAGGGGCACGGGTGACGTTGTGACCCACTGCAACGGGGCAAACGCCATGAGCAGCGGATCGACATGTGATCCCAGCCGGCTGATCTGCGCGCCGGCCGCGTCGGTGGCCTGGAGCGGATGCCCCTGGGCGGTGCTCCAGATCGCCTGCACCATATTTCCCAGATCAAAGCGCCCGGTCCACCACGCCTCGTGGCGCTCGACCGCCAGCCAGGAGAAGAGCGACGCCCATCCCGCCACCATGAGCCACACGAGAAACCGTGGGAGATCGCGGGTGATGACGTTGAGGTTCATTCGGCCAGCAAGTGGGGCGGTGCTCATCGGCGTGACACCCGCCGGCCCCAGGCCGCAGCCAGGGCGACGAACACCAGCTCCACAACGATGAGCGCCAGGCGCGAGCCCACCGACAGCGCGATCGCCACGCCGCCCGGCACCTGGCGCGCCAGCACCAGGGCAAACAGGGCGTCACGGATGCCGAGCCCGGACGGCACCACAAACACCAGCATCGAGACCACGAACGCGAGCAGGAACCCGCTGGCAACGCCCACCGGATTTCCGATGGCCGGGCCGCCCATCCCGCGCACCAGCGCCCACACGCCGAGGGCCAGCAGCGCCGAGATGACGAGGTACCAGACCACCATGAGAAGGACGCGGCGGAAGGGCATGAGCGCACCGAGGGGAGGGCGCTTCACCCGGGCCAGCAGCCATGTGGATGCGGGGCCGAACACGCGGGGGTGCAACAGCAGCGACGCCAGCGGCACACCCAGCACCAGCCAGGCCAGCGGTCCGACGGAACTTCCGCTCCGGATGTCGAGCAGCGCAACCACGGCGAGCATGGCCGCCGCCGCGAGTGCGATCACCTGCTCGTAGGTCGTCGCGGCGAGGGTGACCATCTTTGGAACCCCATGGGCCTGGGCCATCACCGCACGGCCCACGAGCATCAGGACGTTGCCCGGCACGTACCGCCCCAGCAACGACTTGGCCCAGGCAGCGACCGTGGCGGCGACCGGCGGGGCGGGGCGGTGCAGGCCACCCAGAATCGCGTTGTAGGCGAAGGCCGAGAGCGTCAGCGACACCAACACCAGACCACCGCCCAGCACCAGCCAGCCCGCTGATGGCTGCCAGTCGAATGCGGTGACGACATCCCACGCGTTGTACACCGTCCACCCAAGGGCAGCGATGATGAGTAGCCCGGCCACAGTGCCCAGCGCGCGCATGAGGTTGCCGCGATCGCTCACGGTCGGCTGCGCTCAATGGCGTCGAGCAGGGGCTCTGCCACCGCTTGGGGGGTGCCCATCTCTTCGTACCGTCGACGCGCCGCGGTGCCAAGGCGCTCGCGCAGGGCAGGGTCGCCGGTAAGTGTGCGGAGCGCATCGGCCAGCGCATCGGGGTCGCCGGCGGGCACCAGCAGCGCGTTCTCCCCGTGCACCAGGGCCTCGCGGATACCGGGCGTGTCGGCGGTCACCACCGGGCGTGCAGCCGCCATGGCCTGAAACACCTTGTTGGGGATGACCCGCGAGGCCTTGTCGCTGCGGCCAAACACACCCAGCACCACTGCGCTCGATGCAATCTCGCCCGAGAGCGCCTCGTAGGGCACCCACGACACGTGCTGCAGCGCCTGCGGGGGGTCGCGACGCATCTCATGTTCCAGCCAGCTGTCGAGCTGACCACTGCCGATGAGGCGGATGGGCGGCACGCCCTCACCGCGCGCTGCGCTCACGATGACGTCGAGGCCATGCATGGGCGCGAGCTTGCCGTACCAGAGCACGTGCAGGGCTCCGGACGGCTGTGGGGTGGGCGGAAAGGCATCGGGTTCGGCACCCACTGGCGCCACCACCAGGCGGTGCCGTGGCACGCCAAAGCGCATAGCCATGAAGTTGGCGTTGGCGCGGGTGTCGCACAGCACGAGGTCGGCCAGACGCAGCGTGGTGCGGTCGATCCCGGCCAGCACCGCACCACCCACGCGACCCACGCGCGCGCGGTCGCCGGCCAGCGTGTCGGTGAGCGAGATCATCATGTCCACCACCAGCAGCGCACGGTGGCGACGGGCCACCATCCATGCCGGCACCGCGTCGGGCTGCGCCGGGTATCCCGCCACCACCACGTGCGGTGACCCGCCCGGATGCCGCTCCACGGCCAGGCCGGCCCAGGCCGCCACGTAACTGCCACCGGCCTTCATGAGATTTCCCGGCGAGAGGAAGCCCCCGGCCTTGTGGGTGGTGCGCTCCCACACGGGCCTGTGGCGCTCATCAACAACGACCCCGCGCGCGCGCAGGCCCTCCACGAGCACACGAGTACGCGGATAGTCGCGCTCGTAGGTGCCCACCCACTCGACTCGCAGCGGGCTGATCACCCCTCGATGATGCGCTCGATGCGTGACGCCGCCTCGTCCTCCTCCGACCGCAGGCGACCGCGCTGGATCAGCTCGCTCACAAGGCCGAGGGTGAACAACTGGACGCCCACCACGATGAGCAGCACCGCGAGGATGAGCAGCGGGCGGCCCCCGATGGCCTCGCCAAAGAACTTGAGCACCGTGAGGTAAATGCCGATCAAGACACCAATGAAGAACAGCAGCAGACCGGCGCCGCCAAACAGGTGCATGGGCCGGTGACGAAATCTGCCGACGATCGAGATGGTCACCAGGTCGAGGAGCCCGCGTAGGTACCGCTCAAATCCGTACTTGCTCGTGCCGTGCTGCCGCGCCCGGTGATTGACAGGGATCTCCACGACCGCAAAGCCCTCAGACGCCGCAATGGCGGGGATGAAGCGGTACATCTCACCGGGGATCGCCAGCGCTTTCACCACGTCTGCGCGATAGGCCTTGAACCCACAGTTGAGATCGTGAAGCTTAAGCCCGGATGCCTTGCGGGCAGTGGCGTTGAAGATCTTCGACGGGATGCGCTTGTTCCACGGGTCGTGGCGCTCCTTTTTCCACCCCGACACCAGGTCGGCGCCCTCGGCAAGCGCGGCGAGCATCCGCGGGATCTCGGCGGGGTCATCCTGCAGGTCGGCGTCGAGCGTGATGATGACATCACCCTCTGCCTCGGTGAAGCCGGCGGTGAGTGCCGGCCCCTTCCCGAAGTTGCTTCGCATCTTGATGACGCGGATCTGTTCGTGAAGCGCCGCAAGACCCGCGAGCACCACGTCGCTGCCATCGCGTGAGCCGTCGTCGATGAAGATCACCTCGTGCGGCGTACCGACGGTGCGCATGACTGGCAGCAGTTCATTCACCAACTGCTCGAGCGAGTCGCGCTCGTCGTACACCGGGATGACGACGGAGATGAGACGTGGCGCAGTCAACGGGTGGGACCTCCAGTGGTCTCACGGCGGCGGTCGCGACGGCGACCGAGCGATGGAAGCGGGCGGCGGCCGCGACGGGCCTGCCGCTCATGCTCGCTGGGAATGGGCTTATAGGGACCGGCAGCCACCAGGCCGCGACGCACCCGGCGCATCACCAGACCCCCGAGGCTCCAGGCAATCATCAGGATCGCGGCGGCCAGCACTGGGCCGGCGACCCCGCGCCCACCGGCCAGCGTCGTCTCGATGAGGTACCACACCGACCCGACGAAGCCGCGGTCGATGCGACCAGACAACCAGACGCACAGAAGCACGATCGGTGTCATGGCGATAATGGCCAGCGCCACCACTTGCCACGACCGCCGGGCGCGGGTGACCACCAGCGCCGCGTGGGCCGCCGGAAGGGCGATGACCAGTGCAAATGGACTCACGATCCAGAGCACCAGACAGACCCCGCCAAGGGCGATGACGCCCGCAGCGGCACGGGACGCCACCTCGGCATCCCGGCGGATTGCCCGCAGGCGCACGGCCAGCCAGGTGAGCACACCGGCACCCACGGCCAGCAGCATTGCCACAACTGCCGGCAGGTCGAATGGCACCGAACCCGCCAGCGGGGGCCATCCGCCGGCTGCCGACGCCAGCATGCCTGCGGTGGCCAGCAGATGGGCCACCAGCATTCCGACCACCAGCGGCAACAGGCGCCACCCGAGGGCGGCGATGAAGGGAAGCACGCGCACCCCGGCCCGGCGCAGACGCACTGCCAGATCGAGCGCCGCCACGAAGAGGGGAAGGGCGAGGAGCAGGATGACGATGCGGCTCATCACCGAACGCAATTCCCGGTCGCCGATGATGAGGCCGGCGGATGGCCGCGACACCGAATCCACCGTGTCGAGTGCGCCGAGCAATGTCTCGGCGGTGCGCCCCGACGATCCAAGGGCTGCCTCCGTGGCCAGGTTGCCACCCACCGCGGGGTGCTCGGGACGGGAAGCCAGCGAGACGGACGGGATACCCGCGGCGATGTAGGCCGCCTGATCACCGCTGGTCTGCGGCACACCCATTGCGGCGATCTGGGGAAATGGGCCCGGGGCATTGGCAACGCTGGCGCCCGCGCGACCGGCGGCTTGCACGGCTGCGGCGCCGAGTGCCAGCGCACGTCGACCGTCCTGGCCGTCGTCCCAGATGTGCAGGGCCGCCGGATCACCGGCCGGATCATCCAGCGAGATGGCAGCCTCGACCGGCACCTGGTTAAACCGCTCCGCGAACCAACGTGCACCGGCGTTGCCGATGGTGGATCCGCCCGTCGACACCACAAGGACGGGGCGCTCGCGCGCCACCGTGCCAAGTGCCCGTGCCAACTGCACCAGCACGGCTGAGCCGCTCTCGCCCCCGGTCACGCCAGGTGGGGTGTCGCGGGGGGCCGAGATGATGAGGGCATGGCGCGACGAAATGCCGCTGGGCGCTGGCAGCGAGACGTAGACGTTCTGAGTGGTGATACGACCACCGGGTGTGGTGACCGAGAACACCTGACGCCGTACCGCCGTGGCACCCGGCACGCCCTCAAACTGCGTCACCATCCAGTCTGCGGCACGCTGATCCCCCGCTGTGCCCGGCACCCGCTGCGGGGCGACCTCGTTCAGGTCGGCGGCCAGCCCACGTGCGGCAATGGCGTCGAACGCCGGGGGCAGCGGAGGTTCGGGTGCGCCTCCCGGCGATTCAAGGGTAAGCAGGGCGACGAGCAGGGCGACGAGCGCCACCAGCCACGAGAGCCGATAAAGGCGGCCATTCAGCACCGGGGAAGTATCGCACCACGATCCTTCCGACCCCCTCTGCCCCATGCACGGCGCGTTGCGGTCTCTCTCGGGCACGATGTGGGTATGGACACACCACCGCTCATCCTCGTATCCAATCGTGGCCCGGTTGGCTTTGTGGACGACGGCGCGGGTGGCACCACCATGGTGCGCTCGGGCGGTGGACTTGTGACCGCGCTCTCAGGGCTCGTCAACGTGACGCCCGCCGTGTGGATCTCGGCCGCCATCGAGAGCGGAGACGCCCGGGTACAGCACGAAAGCGGCGGCGAGGTGCGCATCCCGGGGCTTGGAGTGGACACCCGCGGACGTTTCGTGGAGATGGACCCCGACGTCTACGAGCAGTACTACAACGTGGTGGCGAACCCGATGCTGTGGTTCATCCAGCACTACCTCTGGGACCTCTCAAACGTGCCGGACATCCGCGTGGAGGAGTTCGCGGCGTGGGAGGACGGCTATCTCGCCGCCAACCGTCTGTTCGCCGACGCCGTGGTCGGCGCCCTCGCCGACCACCCGGGCGCCGTGGTCATGCTGCACGACTACCACCTCTACACCGCCCCCGGAATCGTCCGCGAGCGCGTCCCAAATGCCTTCCTGCACTTCTTCGTGCACATTCCGTGGCCGCAGCCGGACTACTGGCGCGTGCTGCCCACCGTCATCCGTGACCAGGTGATCGAAGGCCTTCTGGCCAACGACATCGTTGCCTTTCACACCCAGCGGTATGCGCGCAACTTCCTGCTCTCGTGCGAGGACCTGCTGGGGCTCGAGGTGGATTACGCGAAAATGTCTGTCACCTACCGCGGGCGCCGAGTGCGTGTGCGGCACTACCCCATCTCAATCGATGCCGACAGATTCATCGAGCTTGCCGCCAGCACGGCGGTGGCAACCGAGGAGGCCCAGTTCCTCAGGCGTCGGCGACGCAGCCTGGTGGTACGGGTGGACCGCACCGATCTGTCGAAGAACATCCTGCGCGGCTTCACCGCGTTCGATCTCTTTCTGGATCGGCACCCGGAGTTTCACGAGGAGATCACGTTCTTCGCCATGCTCCAGCCCTCGCGCCAGGACGTGCCGGAATATGTGGAGTACGTCAACCGCATCACCGACATCGTGAGCAGCATCAACACCAAACACGGCAATACCGACTGGATGCCGATCGACCTCAGGTTCGAGAGCAACCTCCCGCTGGCGGTCACCGCGTACAAGCACTTCGACGTGATGATGGTGAACTCGATCTTTGACGGCATGAACCTGGTGGCCAAGGAGGCCCCGCTGGTCAACGAGCGCGACGGGGTGCTCATCCTCAGCGAAAACGTGGGTGCCTACGAGGAGATCGGTGCGTTCGCCATCGGCGTCAACCCCTTTGACATCGAGGCGCAGGCCGAGGCGCTGCACACCGCACTCACCATGCCGCGCGCCGAGCGGCGCGGGCGTGCCGAAGCCATCCGCCAGGTGGTGATGGAAAACGACATCGCCAAGTGGCTCACCACGCAGTTGAATGACATCGGGGAGGCGCGTGGCGAATCAGTGCTGCCGCCCGGGGCCGACGCCCCGTAAACACGCCGGACCGCATGTGGAGTACCCACTGTGCCCGTGCAATACGCCGTCGGGATGCTGGATGGCGATGACCATGACGCGTGACACGAGACCCCCGGTGTCGCGTGCCCAGCGGGGCCTCCGCTAGCCTCGCCGCGATGTCGCGACCCCTTGAGATCTCGTGCATGGGCCCCGCGCGGCCGCCGTCGCAGGCGGCCGTGGGTGCTGCCGCACGCCGCGAGGCCGACGGCTACGACGCCATGTGGTGGGCCGACCACCTGCTGCACTGGTTCCCCATGGGCATCTGGGATCCCGCGCTGGTGCCTCAGGCCGCCGCGCAGCCCAGCCCGCACGTGTGGTTCGACCCGGTGCCGGTCATCGCGCAGTCGGCCCTTTCCACCGAGCGCATCAGGCTCGGAATCGGGGTCACGGATCTGGTGCGGCGCAACCCGGCCAGCCTGGCGCAGACGGCCCTCACGCTCGACCATCTGACCGGCGGCAGGTTCATGCTGGGCATCGGCACCGGCGAAGAACTCAATCTCGGCCCGTACGGAATGACCAACGCACGGCCGCTCAGGCGACTTGAGGAGGGCATCGAAGTGATCCGCCTGCTCATGTCGAACCCGGGGCCCGTGGACTACGCCGGGGAGGTGTTCACGCTCGAGGGCGCCTGCATGGGGGTGCGCCCGCTGGGTGACCGCCCGCCGCCCATCTGGGTTGGCGCGCACCGGCCCAAGGGTCTCGCACTGGTGGGGCGCCTGGCAGATGGCTGGCTGCCCCTCGCCACCGATGTGGATGGCTATTCGGCCATGCTCGCGCAGGTGCGCGCCGCGCAGGCGGCCGCGGGCCGTGCACTCGGTGACGTCACCGCCGGGGCCTACTGCCGCGTGGTGGTGGCCGACTCGCGTGACGACGCCCGGGGCGTCATCCTGAACTCACTGCTCTTCCGATTCATCGCGCTCACCCGTCCTTCGGAGGCATTCGAGGCGGCCGGCGTTGACCACCCGCTGGGAAAGGGTGTCTTCGGCATCACCGAATTGCAGCCCATGGCCATCGGTCGCGACGAGGCGCTGGCACTGGCGGCAGCGGTGCCCGATGAGGTGCTGCTCGGCACCGTCATCCATGGCACACCCGACGACATCGCGAGCGGTGTCCGTGCCCTCGCGGATGCCGGGGCAGCGCACGTGCAGCTCACGAACATGACACCGCTGTGCGACCCATCGCGCGCTGCCGCCAGCGAAGCGCTGCTCGGCGAGGCAGTTGCGACGATCCGATCAGGGGATTCCACATGAAGCGACGCACCGCACTTGGACTTCTGGCCATTACCGGAGCGGCCGGCCTCGCACTGACGGGCTCGGCACAGGCAGCCAATATCGTCTTGGGTGGCTGGGGCAGCATCACTGCCGACATCGGTGGTGGTGCACTGGTGTGGAGCGATACCGCACCCGCCAAGACGGCCACCTTCACCTATTGGCGCACCGACACCGGCCGTGCGGCCTTCAGCGGATCCATCGGCAAAGCGACGAAGCCGGTGGTCATCCGTACCAGCGCGGGAATCTCCAACGGTGCCCGGGTTCGGGCGACGGGAACAGACAAGGGCTACGTCACCATCGCGCCGGGTGCCGCATATGCCGGGCCGATCATCTGGTGCTGCGATTCCGAAAGCGCCGAGGTTGTGGTGTCGAGCGATGGCCGCGATGGCGCACCGGCGCCAGCTGGGGCCGGGCTCGATGGCACCCGCGTGCGATGGATTGCAAGCAGCGCATCGGGTGCGGTGCTCGGCAGCGCGAGCCCCGTGGAGGGCGATCTGCGCGCAACCTCGGTATCGATTCCTGGCAACACGGGTCCGGGCCTCGCGTCGATCGCCACCGGCGTGGCCGCATGGGCTGAGAGGGGTGCCACGGCGATCTCGATCGGTATTCCTGGTGACGACGGTGTGAGCGGCTTGCGCGGCGTAGCGCAGGGCGGCATCGTAAAGAGCGTGTTCGCCACCCCGGCGTTTGTCGTGACCGTGGTGAAGAGCGGCAGCCGCGCCAAGGTGGTGCGTACAGACGTTGCCTCGGGCACAGCACGCACCGTGTGGAGCGGATCCGGAACTCCCGTGGTGGCTGCCGGCGGCAACGCAATTGTGATCGGCAGCGGAAGCAACGTGTTCTCCAGCAAGGGCGGTGCCAAGGCCAGGGCCGCGGGCACCGCCAAGGGCATCGTGGCTGCACTTGCCACCGACGGCACGCGCATTGTGGTGTTTGAGCGCATCACCAGAAAGGTCACCGTGAAGAAGCGCGCGACGAATGTGAAGAGCACTGTTGGCCGCGTGCTGGGGAGCGTTCGATGAGGTGGTTGCGTATGGCACTCGCCATTGCCGCCGCCGCCATCGCGGTGACCCCGGCGATAGGCGCCCAGATGGCAATTCAGGACGACCAACTGCCCAACATGTCGGGCGCCGCGCTCGAGCAGCGACTCGACCTGCTGCAGAGCACCGGCACCAGCATCACCCGAGTGGACATCCTGTGGGGATTCGTTGCCCCCACGCGCCCGGCTGATGCATCCGACCCCGGAGACCCAGCCTACGACTGGGCCCGCTACGACGCCATCATCACAGGCCTGCGTGCGCGCGACATCACGCCCATCGTGGACTTCGCGTGGACACCCACGTGGGGGTCGTCCTCGGGCAAGCGCAACGCGGCACCGCGCACGGCCGACGGCGCAGCATTTGCCGCCGCGATCGCGCGCCGGTACAACGGCACGTGGCCCGACGGCAAGGGCGGCACCCTTCCGCTGGTGCGCCACATCGAGGTGTGGAACGAGCCCAACATCGCCACGTACTGGTACCCGCAGTGCCGGCGTCAGGGTGGGCGCTACGTGCTCGACTCGGCGCGGGCATACTCCGCGCTGCTGGCCGCCTCGTACGCGCAGATCAAGGCTGTGAGCCCCACGGCAATCGTCATCGGGGGCGTCACCGGCCCGGTGGGTGAATCCTCCTGTAATTCGGCCGACTCATCGGTGGGCACGCTGACATTCGCAAAGGAGATGGTGCGAAACCGCGTGCCACTCGACGCGTGGAGCATGCACCTGTACCCAATCGGATCACCCACGCAGGCGTACTTCGTGCCATCGTGGAAGACGATCCCGCAGATCCAGTCGCTGGTGGATAGGCTGTCGCCCGGTGCGCCCATCTATGTGACGGAGAACGGGTATCACACGTCGTACAACCGCTATCACCGCTACTTCGTGAGCGAGTTCCAGCAGGCCTCGTGGCTCACGCAGACGCAGGCGATGGCGAACCGGTATCCCCGTGTGGAAGTGGCCATGTGGTTCAACCTTCAGGACAATCCGTACTGGACGGGCGGTCTCCTTCGTGACGACCTCACGCAGAAGCCCGCTTGGGGCGCCTTCCGTCAGGCGACCACTGGCCAGTCGCGACCGGCGGAATGGAGTCGATGACCGACCACCGGGATGAGCGCACGGACGAGCGACTGGACGATGTCCAGGCGTACTACGACCGCATCGCGCCGCGCCTGCGCGCGGTGGAGCAGGAGAACTGGCACCTGCAGAGCCGCATGTCATGCGTGCTCGCCACAATTGACCAGCACGGTCCGGGCCCCGGTGGCCGCGTGCTCGACGTGGGCTGCGGCGGGGGATTCCTGTTGGAGGAGCTCGCCCGACGTGGGTACTCGGGTGTGGGAATCGACCTGTCACCTGAGTCTGTGGAGATCGCCCGCACCCGCCTCACGGACCTGGGCGCTGCCGATCGCCTGGACGCCGTGGTGGGCAGCGCATATGAGCCACCCGAGGGGCCGTACGACCTGGTCACACTCACCGACGTGCTCGAGCACCTGGAGGACCCGCGTGCCTGCCTGCGTGCGCTGCGCACGCAGATGGCGCCGGGTGGTCTGCTTGTTATCTCCACGCCCAATCGCCGCAGCCTTCCCGGGGCCCGGCGCTGGATGTCGGAGCACGGCGTTCCCGGCATCAAGTTGAGCCTGGCCCCCATTGACAACTGGCAGTCGTGGGTGGATCTCGAGTCGCACGCGGCGGCGGCGGGCATGGTGCCGGTAAGCAAGCGCGGCATCTTCTTTCGCCCCGGCGGAAAGATCGGCTCGCAGATCGGTCGCGTGTACAAGTTCGCGTCGGTGCGTAAGGGCGAGAAGAAACTGTCCGCAACCCCTGTGGGGCGCTTCGGCTTCTACATCGTGCTGGGCTTCCGGCCCCTCCCCTGATGCCCGATCGAGCGGCGGGTGGGTCCGCAGCCGCCCCGGGGCGGCGCGGCTGGATTGCCGGGGGCATCATCGCGCTGCTGCTGGTGGCGTTCGGCGTGTTCGTGCTGCCGTTCGCGTTCACCACGCCGCCGCCCATCATCACGCGCTTCACCTCCACCCTTCTGTTCAGCCCCGGAACGCCGGGGGCCCGTGATGTGGCACGGGTGTCCATCCGGCTCAGCGAACCGAGTTCGGTGTCCATCGTGGTGAAGAACTCATCGGGTGCTGTGGTGCGCACGCTCGCCGACGGTGCTGTGGTGCGCACCAAGACGCTCAGCGTGCCATGGACCGGCAACGGCGACGATGGCACCGCGGTGGTACCCGATGGCACCTACACAATTGACCTCGAGGCCCATGCCGGGCAGAAGAAATTCTCCAAGAGCCGCCGCATCGTGGTGGACACCACCGCGCCCGGAGCGCCGGGTCTGACTGTTCGCATCGCCGGCAACTCATGCGTGGCAGTGGTCACCGGACCGGACGAGCCCACGCGCCTGGTGGTGACCTCCCCGGCCACCGATGCCACTACCGACCCGCATACCCTGCCGGCGCAAGGCACGTTTACATGGACCACCCGCCGGGTGGCATCGGGTGCGCAGGCCATCATTGCCACGGTGAGTGACCCAGCGGGTAACACGGCGCGCACCACCCGCCCCTGCGCACCCGTGAAGCGGCCCGCGAAGGCCACTGCGTCTCCGGGAGCGCGCCCGTGAGCGCGGTAATGGTGCGCGAGGTCGCGGCCATCGCCGGTGCCGCTGGCATGGCCGTGATGCTTCTGCCGCGGGTCATCGGAGGTCCACTCCGCATTCCCGATGGTGCGCGCCGTGTCACCGGCCTGATCATTCTCCTCGCTGCGTGGATCGCCATGGCGGCCACTCTGGTGCCGTCCGGAATCCAGGACCGCCTCGCGCGGCCCACGGGCGCCGTCGCAGCCGCAGTGGCCATCGTCATCGGTCTCGTGGCTGCCGCCTTCATTGGCAGGCTGCTTGCCACCCGCACCTGGGTGTGGTTCCTGCTGCTGGGTCTGGC
>CAMCOB010000010.1 GCA_945876305.1 Bifidobacterium breve | reverse complement strand
AATCGCTTGAGCAGCGCCCCATCCCCACGTACGGAGGGGCCCCCGGTGGACCCCGTCGGATATGGGGTACGCCACCGGTGGCCGGGGTCCTTCCCACGCCATCACACGGGAGCGGATGATCAGTGGTGCGAGAACGCCGACGGTCCGGGATACGCCGCTGCGGGCCCGAGGCGTTCCTCAATGCGCAGCAGCTGGTTGTACTTCGCGGTGCGCTCTCCACGGGCTGGCGCACCGGTCTTGATCTGGCCGGCGCCGGTCGCCACTGCGAGGTCGGCGATGAAGGTGTCCTCGGTCTCACCGGAGCGATGGGAGATGATGGACCGGTAGCCGTGGCGCGATGCCAGTTCGATGGCGGCAAGGGTCTCCGACAGCGTGCCGATCTGGTTGACCTTGATGAGAATGGCATTGGCCACCCCGCGGTCGATGCCCATCTGCAGGCGCGCGGTGTTGGTGACGAACAGGTCGTCGCCCACCAGCTGCACGGTGTCACCCACCCGATCGGTGAGCAGCTTCCAGCCATCCCAGTCGTCCTCGGCCATGCCGTCCTCGATGGACACGATGGGGAAGGAGTCGCAGAGATCGCCCCAGTAATCGGACATCTCGGCAGAGGTCAGCACGCGCCCCTCACCGGCCAGGTGGTACGCACCGTCCTTCCACAGTTCGGTGGTGGCCGGGTCGAGCGCGATGGACACATCCTCGCCGGGGCGGTAGCCAGCAGCCACGATGGCCTCCATCACCACGTCGAGGGCGGCACGGTTGCTGGGAAGGTCGGGGGCGAATCCGCCCTCGTCGCCCACGCCGGTAACCAGACCGCGCTCGCGCAGCACAATCTTGAGCGCGTGGTACACCTCAGACCCCATGCGGAGCGCCTCGGCGAAGGTGCGGGCACCCACTGGGCAGATCATGAACTCCTGGAAGTCCACGGAGTTGTCGGCGTGCATGCCACCGTTAAGGATGTTCATGAGCGGCACCGGCATGCGGTGGGCGCGGGCGCCGCCGATGTACCGGTACAGGGGGAGCCCGGCATCGGCCGCGGCGGCCTGGGCCACGGCGAGAGAGCAGCCAAGAATTGCGTTGGCGCCCAGACGGCCCTTATTGGGGGTTCCGTCCAGCTGGGTCATGGTGCGGTCAACCGTCGACTGGTCCTCGGCATCCAGGCCCACCAGCGCGGCGAACAACTCATCCTCCACATTGGCCACGGCCTTCAGCACGCTCTTACCGCCGTACGCCGAGGTCTCGCCGTCACGCAGCTCAACGGCCTCATGCATGCCCGTGCTGGCCCCCGACGGAACGGCTGCGATGCCGATTGCACCGCTCGCGAGCTCCACTTCAACCTCGATGGTCGGCTGACCACGCGAATCGAGGATCTGCCGGGCGTGGACGCGAGTGATCTCGGACATTGGACCTTCCGCTTCGAGGTGAAGATGACCTGACGAGCCTACCGGCGCGCGGCGGCTGCGGTCTGCGTCAGTCGTGCTGCTGGCGGTATCGCAGGTACCACTGAAGTTGTGCGTCGGCATCCAGCGCCTCGAAATCATGCCCAGCGGCCTCTGCAAGGGCAGCGGCACCCTCCACCCGTTCGCGGAACCGGGCGGCGGCGGCGCGCACGGCGATCTCTGGGTCAACTCCGGCAGCACGGGCCACGGCGACCGCGGCGAAGATGACGTCACCCACCTCATGCTGGGAGGGGTCGGCGCGCACCTCCCCCACCTCCTCGTCCAACTTATCGAGGGCGGCACCCACGTCGGGGAACGCAAATCCGATACTTGCGGCTCGCTTCTGGGCCTTGGCCGCGTAGGCCAGCGCGGGGAGCCCGGGCGGCAATTCATGGAAGATGCCCTCGTCGGGTCGCTCAGCCCGCTTGCGCTGCTCCCAGATATCCACCACCGCACCGGCATCGGCGGCCGCCTGGTCGCCGTACACATGGGGGTGGCGACTGATGAGTTTGTCGGCCTGCCCCCGGGCGACCGTGGCCAGGTCGGCGTGGCCATCCTCCTCGAGCAGGGCGGCGAGGAATACCGACTGGAACAGCAGGTCGCCGATCTCGTCGGCCTGATGCGCGGGGTCGCCATCGGCCACCGCCTCCGCGACCTCAAACGCCTCCTCAACGGTGTGGGGCACGATGGTGGCCGCGGTCTGCACCCGGTCCCACGGGCACTCGGCCCGCAGGCGCGATGCCACGACCGCGAGCTCGGCCACGCGGGTGCCGATGGCGCGGGCCCGCAGGATGTCGCGAGCCGGCACGGTGCGTGCCGTGGGATGTGCCGTGGCGATCATATGCGCCAACGGGTCGGGCGCGATCACGGTGCACTCGGTGGGCAGCGTGCGCAGGTCGTCGGGCAAGGGCGCCGCCACGACGCCGACCAGATCCTCGACGGCCGGGTCGAGGGGAGGAGAGAAGACCGTGCCCGACACATCCCGGATGGCATCCAACGCAACCGAGGGTACGGAGTCGGGATCGCCCGGGCCGAGGGCGATGACCCGGATCACGTTGCTATCCGCCCGTGGTGCTGGCGGGCTTCAGCGATTCGTCGGAGTAGACGATGCGCGAGTCCCACTGCTTGAGCAGCGTGGTGCGCCACTTCGCCTCGGCGGCGCTCTTCTTGATCTGCAACTGCTGGGTGATGATGTCCGCCTGGGCCTCGGCGCACGGGATGTCGCGGGCGGGCGTCACCGTGGCGGTAATGATGTGCCACCCAAACTGCGTCTGCACCGGTGCGGAAATCTGGCTGTCGCCGAGTGCGAAGGCGACCTTTTCGAACTCGGGGACGAGGGCGCCCTTCGTAATGGCACCGAGGCTTCCGCCCTGATTCTTTGAACCGGGGTCTGTGGAGTACTGCTTGGCGAGCGCGGCGAAGTTGGACGAGTTGACCATCGCGCTGATGCGGTCAGCCTCGGCCTTGGTCTTCACCAGAATATGCGAGGCCTCGCGACTGGAGGCCTGCTTGAACTCCTGCGGGTTCGCCTTGCAATAGGCCAGCGCCTCGGCCGGGGTAAACGTGATGCCCTTGGTCACCCGGGCGAGCAGCTTGGGCTGTTCGAGGTCGGTGCGAATGATGCGCGTGACGTCGGCCGTGGTGAGGTTGGCCTTCTTGAGAAAGTCATCAAACTGCTTCTGGCTGCCGCTGAAGTTCGTTGTAACGATCTTTTTGATCTCGGCCTTCAGCTGCGCAGCGGTCGGTACGCAGGGCTTGCCGCACTTCTCTGCCTCCTGGTCCACGATGCGCTGAAACACCAGCGACGCAAGCGCGTTCTGCGCGAGGACCGCGTACTCGTCGGTTCCCTCTGCCGGAAAGGTCTGCTTCTGCTGCTCGGCTGCGGACTTCTGCTGCGAGAGCGTCTGATCGAGTTCCGATTGCTGGATGACCTGATCACCCACCTGGGCGACACCGCCATCGGCGACACCTCCGCATCCGGTCAGGGCGATCGCTGCCAGAGCGACGCCGGCCGCGAGCGCGGCGATTGCGGGGCGAAAGTGGGTCGGCACGGGGCGGGACTGTACCAGCGGTCGAGCGCCGGTCAGGCGCTCCCGGGCATGTCGTCACCACTGCCACGACGGCCGCGGTGGAACCTGAAACGTCGATCCTCGATCAGTGCCCGGTAGTCGATGCGCAGGGCGATGAGCAGCACGCCCACCACGATGGCCACTGCCACCACGACCGACCACGGGCCAATGAGGCCGCGCAGTTGATCTGCCAGTGCCGTCGCCGCCAGGCTGCCACCACCGACGCTGATGGCGTACCCGATGATGCGTCCCACGAAGACCGACGCGGCCACCAGCCACAACTTGACGCGCACGAGGCCGGCCACGATGAACAGCACGCCGCCCGGTGGCGGGGATGCCGCCAGCAGCACTGCCACGCCCAGGTCGCCCGCCGCGCTCTCGAGACGGCCGTGCAGGTACTCAAGGTTGCCGCGTGACCATCGGCCGAGCATCCGCTCGCCGGCGACCCGCGAGATGGCCACCAAGCCCACGCGCCCGACGGTGGTGCCAAGTGCGCCCACAAAAATGGCGAGGGGGATCGAGAGCTGGTACTGCACCACCATGTACGCCACCACGATCCACGACGGGAAGATCGGGAACGGGATGAGGGCGAATCCCGCCGCGATGGCGCCCAACACCAGGTAGATCACGGCACAGTCACCGGCGTTGCGATGGCATCGAGGGCGGCGATGGCGGCATCGATGCGCGCAGATGGATCGGACGTCGATGGAACGCTGATGAGGTTGTCGGTGGTGGAGTACAGCGCGCCCTCCACCCCATCGCGCAGCGCCCGCATGCCCACTGAGTCCAGCGTGACCGGTCCGATGACCACACGTCCCGCCCGGGCCGCTGCCTGTCGTGCTCCGACGGCGCGCATGCGCAGGCGAAGACCCTGCACCCGCACGAGGGCATGGACTGGCTGGGGCAACTCACCGAACCGGTCCTCAATCTCTGAGGTGATGCGGTCGAGCGCCTCGGCATCGGGTGCGAGCGCGATGCGGCGATGCAGATCGATCTTGGCGGCCTCAAACGGCACGTAGTCGGCTGGGATGTACGCCGAGACCGGGATCTCCACGCGCACCTCCTCCTCGGGCGGCGGGTCGCCCCGGCCCGCAGCGATGGCCTCCTGCAGCATCTCCACGTACATCTCAAAGCCCACGGCGGCCACATGGCCGCTCTGTTCGTCGCCCAGCAGGTTGCCTGCCCCACGGATCTCGAGGTCGCGCATGGCGATTCTTAGACCGCTGCCAAGCTCGGTGTAGTCGGCCACTGCCCGCAGCCGTGCCGCGGCCTCACGCGTCACCGACGCGGTGTCGGGGTAGAAGAGATAGGCGTGGGCGGTCACATCGCTTCGCCCCACCCGTCCACGGATCTGGTACAGCTGGCTCAGGCCGAGCATGTCGGCCCGGTCCACGATGAGCGTGTTGGCCCGGGGAATGTCGATGCCCGACTCGATGATGCTGGTGGCCACCAGCACATCGGCCTCGCCCCGCACGAACGCCATCATCACGTCCTCGAGGGCCGACTCGTGCATCTGGCCGTGGCCCACCAACACGCGGAGGCCCGGCACCATCTCGCGCACGCGCTCGGCGGCCTCATCGATGGTCTCCACGCGATTGTGCAGATAAAACGCCTGCCCGCCGCGCTCCACCTCGCGCGTGAGCGCGGCGATGACGACCTGCTCGTCGAACTCGCCCACGTGGGTGGCGATGGGGCGTCGGCCGGCGGGGGGCGTTTCGATCACGCTGATGTCACGCAGCCCCGACATCGACATTTGCAGGGTGCGCGGAATCGGGGTGGCGCTGAGCGCGAGCACGTCAACCGTGAGCCGGAGTTGCCGCAGCGCCTCCTTCTGCGACACCCCGAACCGCTGCTCCTCATCCACGATAACCAGGCCGAGGTCCTTGGGCTGCACGTCCATGGACAGCACCCGGTGAGTGCCGATAACGATGTCGAGCTCGCCCGACTTGAAGCGCGCGAGCACTGCCTTCACCTCGGCTGCGCTCCGGAAACGGTTCACCATGTCAACGCTCACGGGCAGCTCGGCGAAGCGCTCCCGGAAGGTGGCCAGATGCTGCTGAGCCAGGATGGTGGTGGGCACCAGCACGAGTACCTGCTTGCCACCGGCCGCCGCCTTGAAGGCCGCGCGCATGGCCACCTCGGTCTTGCCGAACCCCACGTCCCCGCACACAAGCCGATCCATGGGTGATGGCCGTTCCATGTCCTCGGTTACCTCGTCGATCGCCCGCTGCTGATCCGGCGTTTCGTGATGACTGAAGCGGCGTTCAAGCTCGCGGGTGAGGTCGTCGTCTGGCGGAAACGCGAAGCCCTCTGCGCGCCCCCGCGCTTCGTACAGCGAGATGAGTTCACCCGCCAGCTCGCGTACCGCCGCACGGGCGCGGGCCTTCATCGTGCTCCAGGACTTGCCGCCCAACTTCGACAGCGGGGGTGCGCTGCCATCGGCACCGACGTAGCGCGACACCTTCTCGAGGTGATCATGGGGGACGTACAGGCGGTCGTCACCCGCGAACACGAGCGCCAGGTAATCGCGTGTGACGTTGGCCACGGTGCGGGTCTCAAATCCCTCGAGCCGCCCGATTCCCTGGTCCTCATGCACGACGTAGTCGCCCACCTTGAGATCAAGGAATGATGCGATGCGGCGGCCGGCGGTGAGCGGGGCGCGGGCCCCGGGGCGGCGTCGCCGGATGAGCGTGCCGTCGGGCACCACAGCCAGACCGAGGTCGCGTGAGACGAATCCGGTGCGGAGGTCGAGGTGGGTAAACGCCACCGAGCCCTCCGGCGGCACCCCGCCATCGGCATCCATGATCATGGGGGCCACCCGAGTCACAAGGTGCTGCGTGCGCTCCATGTCGCCCCGCCGTGCGAAGCACACCACCAGGCGCTTGCGATCCGACGACAGGCGGGCCATCTCTGACTCTGCCTCGGCCATGCCCCGGGTGGCAAATCGGGCCTCACGCACGTCGAATGCCGGGGCCTCAGTGCCAGACGGTACGCGCAGATCGAGCACCGCCAGGTCGTCAAGGCGCGAGATGAGCATGGCCGGATCGTCGAGGGCACCAGCTGCGGCCTCATCCTCCAACCGCTCGAGGGCCTCACGGAGTGCACCCTCATAGTCAGCCGGCTGCAGGCGCACTACGCGCGCGCCGCCGATGCCCGGATCGACGAGCGGGTCAACGAGCGGTATGTCGCCGGGCTCGGCTGCCGTCCAGATCCCAACCCGTGTGAGCGGCCGGATGGTCTTCTGGGTAAATGGCGAGAACGCGCGCAGCGACTCCACCTCGTCACCGAACCAGTCGATGCGCACCGGGCCGTCTGCGGTCGAGGGATAGACGTCAAGCAGGCCACCCCGCACGGCCATCTCTCCGCGCTCCTCCACCTGAGGTACACGCTCGTATCCCACCCCGGCAAGGCGATCCACCAGAGCATCCATATCAATGCGCATGCCGGGCTCCAGCACCACCTCATCGGCGCGGACATCACGTGCAGGCACCCGCTCCATGAGCGCGGGAGTGCTGGCCACCACCACCCGTCCCGGTGCACCGAGCACGCCGAGCGCACGTGCGCGCAGGCCGACCAGATGCGGGGAGATCCCCACCGCGCCTCCCGATACGGCGCCACGCGATGGCCACAGCGCAACGGCCAGAGGCCCAAGCAGGGCCTCAAGATCGGTCACGAGGTCGCGGGCCTCCTCGTCGCGTGCCGGTACCACGAGGAGCGGCTGGCCACAGCGCCGCGCAAGAGCAGCCAGCACCACGGCCCATGCCGGGCGGCCGAGTGAAAGGTGGCCGGCGTTGTGCCCCGCGAGCAGGCGATCGGCCGCTTCTCCCACCGGGCGAGATGCGAGCACCAGCTGGTCGAGCGGGGGCGTGCTCATACGGAACCCGGACCGGGCTCGCCCGCATCGGTGGCGGTGGGGTCTGTGTCGTCTGGTGCATCGGCCCGACGGCGCTCGGTGCGCGCCCGGGCACGCTCACCCGCCGGTCGTGCGTGAAACCGGGAGATGGCCTCGTCCATACCGTCAGCCAGTACGGCCTCGGTCATGGTGAGGCCGTCCTCGATGAGCGTCTGCACATCTGCCACCGGCTCGTCGAATGCGGCAAGCACCCATGCTGCTTCGTCACCCCGGAATGCGGCGGGCGCGCGCCCCACACCCACGCGAATACGCAGGAAGTCGGAACTGCCGAGCGCCGAGATGATCGATCGCAGCCCATTGTGGCCGCCGTGTCCACCACCGCGCTTACCGCGCACCTCGCCAAATGGCACATCGATGTCGTCGTGCACCACCAGCACCTGCCCGGCGACGGCATGAAGTGTGCCCGCGGCCGGGCCCACCGATGAACCGGAGTCGTTCATGTACGTGGCGGGGATGAGCAGCGCCACGGGGCCGGACGGTCCATGGGCCTCTGCGTAGTGCCCCGCGTAGCGCGGGGCAAACCGGCCTGCGTCGAGGCAGAGCGCCAGTTCCTGCACCACGCGCTGACCCGCATTGTGGCGGGTGCGCGCGTACTTCGCGCCCGGATTCCCCAGGCCGACCACCAGGCGGACCGGCGGCGCATCGGCTGCCGCGTCCGCCACTGGCCGCTACTCCTCCCCGGCTCCTGCGTCCTCCGACGAGTCGGACTCGACGGCGCCCTCGGCACCCTCTTCGCCAATGGTCTCGACGTCGGTGTCAGCCAGGTTCGCGCGGGTAATCATGATCGAGGCGATACCGGCCTCGCCGTCGGTGATGATGGTGACACCAGCAGGCGCCTCAAGATCGGATACGTGCACCGAGCCACCGAGCTCAACCTCTGCGATGTCCAGTTCGATGGAGCGCGGCAGCGCATCCGGCAGGGCGCGCACGCGAACGGTGAGCGTGGTCTGGTCGAGGATGCCGCCGTCACGAATACCCACGGCCGAGCCGATGAGGATGACGGGCACGTCGGCCTCGACCTCAACCGTCAGGTCGACCTGCTGCAGGTCGAGGTGAGTGATGTCGTCACGCACCGGATCGCGATCCCACTGCTTGAACAGCACCGTGCGCGGAGGGTCGGAGTCGATGGTCAACTCGACGACCGCTGAACGCACACCACCGCGAGCGATGAGGCGACGGACCTCGTACTCGTCCGCGAGGAAGGGCAGCGAGTCGCCGCCGGGCTGGTACAGCACGCCGGGCAAGCGCCCAGCCTTGCGAAGACGGCGCGTCTTGGCGCTGCCGAACTCGGTGCGTGTGCTGACAGAAAGAGGAACGTGCTGCGACATCTGGTGAAGCCTTCCTGGGTGGGTCCGGACCGACGGGGGAGGATAGCGACTCAGGGGCCTTCTCTCACCCCAATCCGTTCATAAAGCTTGCGAAGGGGCTTTGGGGCCCACCAATTCCACTTCCCGAGCAACGCCATGAGCGACGGAACGAGCAGTGCACGGACGATCGTGGCATCAAGTGCGACGGCCAACGCAGTGCCCAGACCAAGCTCTTTGATGATGATGATGCGCGACGTTGCGAAGGCACCCATCGCGATGCAGAACAGCAGCGCTGCCGCCGTGACCACGCGCCCGGTGCGCTGCAAGCCGATGGCCACCGCTTCGTGCTCGCCTACCCCACTGTCGCGCAGTTCCTTGATGCGTGACAGCAGAAATACTGCGTAATCGGTGGACAGCCCAAAAGCGAGCGCCCCAATAAGGATTGGCTGTGTCAGGTCAACCGCGCCCACCCCGGTGTACTGCAGTAGCCCCTCGAGGCGACCATCTTGAAAGATGAGCACGAGCACGCCCAGCGTGGCGCCGAGCGTGAGCAGGTTCATGATCACCGCCTTGATGGGCAGGATCACCGATCCCGTCATCGCGAAGAGCGCGACCAGCGTGACCAGCACGATTACCAGTACCGCCCAGGGCAGGTGCGCTGCCAAGCTCGTGCGCTGACTGACAAACAGCGACGTAAAGCCACCGATGAGCGCCGGATATGGTCCGGCGCGGGCATCAATGGCATTCACCAAGTCGATGCTGCGTTGATTGAGGGGAGGCGTCTTGGAGTAGACGTCCACCTGCCACGTATTGCCTCCCAGATACCGGGCCGGTTGCACAGTCTCCACGTTCGGAAGCGCCGACACGCCCTTCGACCAGTCGGCGATCTTTGTTCTGGCCGCCGCGGTGTCGGGTGCGGTGATCGCCGCGAAGATCGGTGAGTACCGGTCGTCCGGGAACTCAACGGTCAGCGTCTCGTCCACCTGGCGAGCCGCCGAGGTCGCTGGCAGCACGTTGGAGTCGGTTGTGGTGAACCGGATGCCGAGCGCCGGAAGCGCCAACAGCACCATGAAGGCCCCGCTCACAAGCGCCACGGCCACCGGTCGGCGCATCACGAACCTGGACAACCGGTACCACCCGCCCGACTCCTCAACCGCATCCGCATGCTCGCTGCGTGCCCGCCAGCGCCGGGGCGCAAGTGCGTTGATGCGGTTTCCGAGCAGTGCCAGGACTGCGGGCAGCACCCCCACGGCGACGACGGCGGCGACCAGGGCCACCATCAGCCCTCCGAGCCCCATCGAGAACAGGAAGTTCTGGGGAAAGATCATGAGGCCCGCCAGCGCGGCACCCACCGTGATGGCGCTGAAGATGACGCTCTTGCCCGCGGTTCGCAGCGTGGCGGTGAGCGCGTCGAGGCCCGGGCCGGAGCGCGCGATCTCCTCGCGGTACCGCGACACGATGAGCAGGCTGTAATCGATTGCGAGCCCGAGGCCCAGGCCGGTGACCAGGTTGAGCGCGTACACGGACACGCCAAAGATCTGGTTGCTGACCCCGAGGAAGAAGAAGCCCCCGAAGATGACGAGCGCGCCCATCACGGGCGGCAGCAGTGCGGCCACCAGCCCGCGGAACACCCAGAGCGACACCAGGAAGAGCAGGGGGAAGGCGATCAGTTCGGCCCGGATGAGATCCTCGCCCACGATCGCGCTGGTCTCTGCGGCGGCGGTCCATCCCCCGCCCACCTGCACGCCATCCATGCGCGAGAGCTCGTCGTGAAGACGTAGCGCCGCCACCTGCGACTGGCTGTCGTCGATGTTTCCGAAGTACGCGACCACGGTTGCCAGATCGCCATTCCGTGACACCAGGCCGGCCCTGCCGGGCACCGGGCCCACCACGCGTGCCACATCTGGGTCGGCCTTCATGGTGTCGACGACATCCGCCACTGCCGCCTGCCCCGTGGGTGATGCGATGGGCGTTCCGGGGTCGACAATGGCCACCACCGATGGCACGGCGGATGCCCCAGTGGCGGCGACCACGGCGTCCTGCGCCAGTACCGCCTGAGACGCGGGATCGTTGAAGCCACCCGACGACAGCGATCCAACGAGGGCAGTGCCGATCCCAAGGGCGGCGGCACCCAGGACGAGCGCGATGATGATCACGCGAATCGGATGCGCCTGGGAGGTCCTCGCGATTCGGTCAAGCATGGGTCATCCGGGCTCTGGTGCGCACAGCGAATCAGCCTACGACAGACGCGCCCGCCATTCCGCGAGGAACGGGCGCGCGGCGGCGGCGAGACGGTATGCGCCCACTCCGTTGGCCACCATCTCGCGTCCGGCAGGCGTGGATTCGGCCAGATGCCATGCGCAGCGCTGGGGCGTCACACACCCACTGGGCAACCGTCCAGCAGGGTACGCCGCGCTGCCGGTCATCAACAGGTGCAGGCGGGTGGGGTCGCCACCTGCGCGGCGGTACTCGGCGGTCATCGCTGCTGGCGCCCGGGTCCATTCGCGAACCGTGAAGGGTGACGTGCCGCCCGTCGCGGTTCCGTGGTACATCTCCATCCAGACCCCGCCCACGCGGGCCAAGCCGGCCATCACGGTGCGGTAGGTGCGGAAATGAGGCTTGCCGTCGCGGCCCAGGTTGCGGTTGGGGCCACGCCCCGCCGCGATCGCGGTACTCATGGCCGGAGCGAGATACACGTTCACCCGCGATGCCCACGTTCCCCCATATGGCGAGGGTTCATCGAGCGCGGTAAATGCTGCTGCCAGACGTGACGAGAGTGCCGAGGCGGGGGCCACTGGAACCCTCCCGCCCACCACCATCGGCGCAGCGGGGTCGGCAGCCGCCGGGATGATCTCGTCGAGCCCCACTACATGCGACGGGGCATCATCAATCGCGGCGCGGATGACGTCGGCCATCTCGCCCGAGGACAGGTCCATGAGCTCATCAATGGTGACTTTCCCCACCATCCACTGCTCGTCGGCCGCGCCGAAGAGTGCGCTGGTGGACGGCTCCTGACGCCGGGCTCCCTGTGCGCCAGAGAGCCCGGCGGCACCGTCGGACGGGCGCACAATGTCGCGCACTGCGGTGTCCATGTCATAGAGCATTGCGGTGGCATGTGATCGCATGCGTGTGGTCACTCGTGCGCTCTCCGCGGCGCGGGTGCGGGCGACAGCGGGGAGCGAAAGAGTGGCGGTGGCCGTCTCACCGCCCACAGTCCCGGCCACTGGATGGGCGGTCAACGTTGCCCCGGTAACGGCACGGACCCCTCCAGGGATACGCACGAGCGTCTGCCCGGCCCCGAGCCACACGACCACTGATGAGACGGCGGCACCGCGCTTGGCGACGGTGAACGTGACCTCGGCAGGGCGACTGAGGGTCACGACCACGCGGCCTGCACCGCCCGCGGGTGCCAGCACGGTGAGCGCGGTGATGCGCGGCGGCGTGCTTTCCACGACGCGGGGCGCAGGCGTGCGGGGTGTCGGGCTTGTGGGGTTTGAGGGAGTGCCTGGGGTGGTTGCGTGCGCCTCGATGGCCACGCCCGTTGGATCGGAGCAATTATCCACCCGGTCGCAGGCCCGCAGGTAGAGCGTGCCGCCCGCATCAGTTGCCGCCACGGCCACGCGCATACCGGTTGCCGACGCCCAGGCGGTATGCGTCCCCCCCTTCGACAGGAGCGACCACTCGTACGTCGTGGTGCCGGACCCCTGGTCGTATGACGCACCGAGCGCCACCGTCCCACCACTGGCATCCACCGTGATGCTCTTGGACGACACAGACGGCACCGCGGGAGGATCGACATCGCTGAGGAGCGACATGGTTGTGGTGGCTCCTGTCAGGCCAGAACTCGCTCGCCGGTACGCCTGCACCGAGATAACATTTGATGCGGGAATCGCCACCGGCGCCTGGGCATCGGTACCCCAGATTCCGTTCGGTGATTGGAACCGCACATACGACGTCCCCGCGGCGGCGTCACCGGCGGCCCGGGCCACGCTTACCCTCTGGCCGCCCACGATTGCCCGCCAGCCATCGGCCGTGATGCGCGTGCCGGACAACGTGATGGTGGGAGCGGCGGGACGCGTGATGACGATCGGCGTTGCGGCATCGCACCAGTCCACCGCACCGGTCGGCGGGGTGAGCTCAACCCGCCACGACCACGAGCCGGTGGTCAGGCCAGGGATGGTCGTGGCGGTCGTTCTGGTTCCCGCGGTGCGGACGCCGCTGACCGTGGCCAGCTGGCTCCAGGTCGCACTGCTGCCGTACGGGCGCGCGAGGATGCGAGCCGATCCATTTGATGCCCACGTGGTGGGGAGGGTCCACACGAACGCGGCGCGGTCAGGGGACGACAGTGTCACGACCCCGGTTGTGCAGGCGGTACCGACCGCACCCGCCGATGAAGCCAGCACGCCAGCCGTGCAGAGCGTGGCCGCCATGAGGGCGAGTGGCCTGGCGGATGTCAGAGAGGGCGCGCGCACACCCGCATGCTCCCTTCCCACCCGATCGGGTGGGGCCCGTCACCCCCATCGCTTACCGCCGGGGCGGCAAGTCCTTACAAATCGTTCACGGACCGGCCGTTGCGACACATGGCTGGTCTGGTGCGCCGCTGGTGGCTGCGCATTCGGCGAGCGTCGTCACGGAGGGAACCTTTCCCCGACCCGCTCTGGCGCCGATCTCGATGAGGGTTGATGCAACATCATCTGAGCGGTCGCCAACCACGAGCCGCTTCTGGGGATCGGCCCGGTGCACCACCACGTAGCGGCCCGCTGGCACGTGCGTGATGTCGATGTACTGGCCCTCGAGATATGCGGCGTAGTCGTCGGCGTACCCCACGTCGATACCCACACGCATGCGCGTGAGCCCGGGAAGAAACCGGCCACAGTCGGTGTTGATGGCAGGAACCGTGGGCGCGCCCGGCACAGGCGGGTCCATCGCGAAGCGACTGCCAAGGCAGAAGCCCACCTTGCGCCCCTTGCTTACGAGCAGGCCGGTGGCGGGGTCGCGCAACTCGAAGGCAGCGAACTGCAGGAGGTGCCAGTGGCTATGGCCGTCCGGCGCGTACCGCATACCACCAGCGATCGGCACGCGCACCCGGGTGCCATCGGTCTGCACGATCTCCTGCGTGACGGTCATGGTGGTGCTGCGGCGGTCGCGGGTCCCGTGAAGGATGAGCGGCCCCTGCCCGCCATTGCCGACCGCCGATGCGAACGTGAGCACCACGCGTCCGCGCGGGGCCGTGCGCGCCGAAATATCGTACGGCGGCAGCTGGTGAAGATCGGGGAGCAGGCCACCATCGGTGACCACACCGCCCACGGCTGCGGTGACCACCGCCCCGAGCGCCACGACCATTGCGCCGATAAGCCCGGCGAGGATGCGCGGGCGCGTTGCAGATCGACGTGGCATGTGCTGAGGGTATTGCATGTTCGGGGGGCCGTCCGGCGCGCAGGGTGCCACCATCGCGTCCATGCCAAGTGACGACGACGTGATGGTTCAGGTGGAGATCCCTGCGGGGTCCCGCAACAAGTACGAGATGGATGAGGAGAGCGGTCGCATCATGCTTGACCGCATGCTCTTTACGGCCATGCGGTACCCGGCCGACTACGGCTACATCGAGGGGACCCTCGCCGAAGATGGCGACCCTCTCGATGCCCTCGTGCTGCTGGGCGAGCCCACGTTCCCCGGCTGTTGGATCCGCGCCCGTCCCGTGGCGGTGTTCCACATGAGTGATGAGAAGGGACACGACGAGAAGGTCATCCTCGTGCCGCTGAAGGACCCGCAGTGGTCGGGTATCGAGGACATCACCGACGTGAACCCCAACCTGCTCAACGAGATCGAGCACTTCTTCACCGTCTACAAGGACCTGGAGCCGGGTGAGACCGAGGTGCGCGGCTGGGGCGATCGCGCCGAGGCGCTGGACATCATCCACACCTGCCGGGAGCGCGCCACCACCTAACCCCCGGGCAGGTGGTGACCGATCGCCGTTGCCGCCCGTCGGAGCCGGAGGCGGGTCGGGCATGGGGGCGATGGACAACAGGCTGCGCACAGCCCGCGCCCACAGGCCGGGCCCTCAGTACGGGTGCATCAGAACAGCTGGTTCTCGCCCGCGAAGATCTCCGACACCGACTCATCGCAGAAGACGTTGTGGATGGTGTCGGACAGGATGCGGTCAACCGAGAGGATCTGGATCTTGCCGCCGGCCGAGCCCTCCGGCACCGGAATGGTGTCGGTCACCACGATCTCCTCGATCACCGACTCCTCAAGCCGGTCAAATGCCGCGCCCGAGAAGATTCCGTGTGTGGCAGCGGCCAGCACCTTGGTGGCACCAGCCTTCTTCACCACGGCGGCCCCTGCGCACAGGGTTCCGGCCGTGTCGATCATGTCGTCAATAAGCAGGGCTGCCTTGCCCTCCACATCACCGATGAGGAACGTGATCTCGGCGGTGTTGTGCTCGGGCCGCTGCTTGGCCAGCACCGCAAGGCGCGCGCCCAGCTTCTCGGCGAAGTGATTGGCGAGCTTTGCGCGTCCGGCGTCGGGCGACACCACCACGAGTCCCTCCGGAAAGTCGCCGGCGAACTGGCGCTCCAGGAAGTGGTCGGCGAGGATGGGCGTTGCCGTCATGTGATCCACCGGAATCTGGAAGAAGCCCTGGATCTGTCCGGCGTGCAGGTCCATGGTGAGCACGCGGTCAACACCCGCGGCCTCCAGCAGTTGGGCCACCAGGCGGGCGGTGATGGGCTCGCGCGGCGAACTCTTCTTGTCCTGCCGCGAATATCCGTACCACGGCATGACTGCGGTGATGCGGTGCGCCGATGCCAGCTTGGCCGCGTTGATCATGATGAGCAACTCCATGAGGGAGTCGTTCACCGGTGTGCTGGTGGATTGCACCAGAAAGATGTCGGCGCCGCGGATGCTCTCCTCGAAGCGCACGTAAATCTCGCCATCCTGAAAGCGCTGGATGATGACCTCGCCGAGGTCGATACCCAAGCGACTGCCGATCTGCGCGCCCAGCGCCTTGCTGGACGTGCCTGCAAACACCATGAGGCGCTTGGAGTCGTCGCGATCGATGCTCTTGGTGCTCATGCTCAGTGCGCTCCGGGGTCGTCATCGGCAGCGGCCCTCTTGGCCCGCGCCTCGGCCTTGTCGGTAAAGCCCTCGATGTTCTGCTGCCGGGCACGTGCGATTCCGAGTGCACCCGGGGGAACGTCGCCCGTGATTATGGAGCCTGCTCCGGTCATCGCGCGGTCGCCGATGGTGACCGGCGCAACCAGCACGCAGTCGCTGCCGGTCTTCACGTCGCTGCCCACCGTGGTGCGGTGCTTGCGGAAGCCGTCGTAATTGGCCGTGATGTTGCCCGCGCCGATGTTGGTGTTCGTGCCCACCTCGGCATCACCGATGTACGACAGGTGGGGCACTTTGCTGTTCTCGCCGAGCGTGGTGTTCTTCATCTCCACGTAGGTGCCGGCCTTGCTGCCATCGGCCATGGTCACACCCGGGCGCAGGTACGCGAACGGCCCCACCTGACAGCCGTTGCCCACTGCCGACGACAGCACATGGGCACTCACCACAACGGTGTCGTTGCCCACTGACGAATTGACCATCACCACGTCGGGGCCGATCTCGCACCCCTCCCCCACACTGGTCGCGCCGCGCAACACCGTGCCGGGCCACAGTGTGGTGTCCTGCCCCACGGTCACGAAGGCGTCAACCAGCACGCGGGATGGGTCGGGCATGGTCACCCCGCCCAGCATCAACTCATTTCGCAGTCGTGTCTGGATCGCGGCCTCGCAGTCGGCAAGGTCGGCACGGGTGTTGACGCCCTGCACCACCGTGGCATCGGGAGCCACCAGCGCCCCCACCTCGCCCGCCACCAGCGTGAGGACATCCGGCAGGTAGATCTCGCCCTGTGCGTTATCGCTGCCCACCTGGGCAAGGGCGGTGTCGAGCGCGGCGCGGTCGAACGCGAACAGGCCCGCGTTGATCTCGCGCACCGCAAGATCGTCGGGGTGCGCGTCGCGGGCCTCCACCACCCGTACGCCCGTGGGCTCACGGATAACCCGGCCGTAGGCGCCACCGTCAGGAAGGATGGCCGTGACCATGGTGGCCGCACGGCCACTGTGCACGTGATCGCTGATGAGCGCGCTCACCAGCTCCGGATCCACCAGCGGCGTATCACCGCAGATGACCACCACAGTGTCCACCGCGGGATCGAGGGCCTCGAGCCCGATGCGCGTGGCACCGCCAGTGCCGTCGCGCACCTCCTGAAGCGCCGTGCACATGCCGGCCGGAAGTGACTCGACGACCTCGTCACCCTCGGGGCCGAGCACCACCACCACCGAGGTCGGATCCACGTCACCGAGGGCGTCGAGCACCCACATGATCATGGGTCTACCAGCGATCGGGTGGAGGACCTTCGGGAGGCGAGAACGCATGCGGGTTCCGTGACCCGCGGCAAGTACGACTGCGCCGACGCTCATCTCGCTGGCCTGTGTTGTGTGCCTGGTTGGGGCGGGAGGATTCGAACCCCCGATCGCGGGACCAAAACCCGCAGCCTTACCGCTTGGCTACGCCCCAGCGCGCCTCCCGGAGAGGCCGCGGTGGACTGTACCAACACTTTCGGCCCCCACCCCGGGCCGTGGCGACGGACCTCAAGTCGTTGACGCGTGCGAGGCCGGAAGCCAACCGCGACGGAACGCCACGGCCCCAATCAGCGCGAGCGTGAGCGCCATTGCCCCGGCCACGAGTTGGATCCACCACACCGGCAGCACATCGGCAAGGGCGCCCTCAACCAAAGTGGTCACCGTTGCCGCGGCCATGGCCGCAAACGTGATGGCTGCGATGGCGACGGTTCGCTCCGCTCCGGGAGCACTCACCTGCACAACCGCAAGCAACTTGTCACCGGCTGCGAAGCTGCCCAGAAAGGCCAGACAGATCGCTAGCGAGAGCAAGAGGACGCCGGGCACGCCCTGCTGGCCCGTGGCGCCCACAACCCCGGTGAGCAGCAGTCCCAGCGCGAGCACCACAATGGCCCCCACCACAACGCCAGGGCGCTGTCGGCGTGCGTTGAGCCGCGCGAGGAGCGGCATGGTCAACACCATGCCGAACCCGGATGCGGCCGACACGATGCCGTAATAGGTGGCTGAGGTCCCAACGCCATTTGCCAGCTTCGTGAGAAGCGAAGTGGGGATTGAGAGCGCCACGACAGCGAGATCGAGCAGGATGCCAAGACGAAGCACCCGCGTACCGAACAAGTCGGCAAGTGCCGCCGCCATGTGGGGCCTGGGTTCGCCCGACGGTGTGCCCGCGGCCCGATCGGGCAATCGCAGCAGCACCCACAGCAGGGGCAGGTAGCTCAGCACATTGGCGAAGAGCAGCCAGGTGGGGCCCGTCGCGGCCAGCACTGCGCCGCCCACGATCGCCCCGATTACCGCCGCCGCTGAGTACCGCGACCCGATGAAGGCATTGGCAGCTGAGACGCCGTGCTCGGGCGAGAGATCCTGCAGCACGTGGTAGTACGCGGGTTGGGTGGCCCCGGTGACCAGCCCCGTCAGGCCCATGACCAGAATGATGGATCCAACCGTCAGATTCCCAGTGAGCGACAGCACCCAGGGCAGGATGAAGATGAGGGCCTTGAGCACAACCTGAAGAACAACCACACGGCGGTGGTCGAATCGCGCCGACACTGCGGGGCTGACGAATGACGCCAGCATGTAGAGGACCATGTACGCCGCGCTCACGTACGCGGCGTCTGCCGCGCTCCCCTGGCTGCTGAACGCCACAAAGAAGAGCGCCAGTGTGGATCCGGTGCTGCCGAGCCCCGACAGGAACTCGGCAACGCCCATTCGCCGCACCTCGGGCGCCACGTGACGTGCCCCAGGTAGCTGACCGAACCGGAAATGCGCCAGTTTCACCACCGGGGAGGTGGACTCGCGTCGCTAAAGATTTGGCAGCGTGACCGCTCCCTCGCTGGCAGACGACACCAGCGTGGCGTACTTGGCAAGCACGCCGGTGCGGTAGTTGGGCTCGGGGCGCGTCCACGAAGCGAGGCGCGAGGCGATCTCCTCGTCGCTCAGTTCCACGTTCAACTCGCGCTTCTCCACGTCGAGCACAATGATGTCGCCCTCGCGGATGACGGCGATGGGACCCCCGCGATACGCCTCGGGAGCCACGTGACCCACCATCAGGCCATGGGTGGCGCCGCTGAAGCGGCCGTCGGTGATGAGCGCCACATCGTCACCGATGCCCTCGCCCACGATGGCGGCCGTGACGTGCAGCATCTCGCGCATTCCGGGGCCACCGGCGGGGCCCTCGTAGCGGATGACCACCACATCGCCCTCCTTGATGGCACCGGCCTTGACCGCGGCGAAGGCCTCTTCCTCGCGGTCGAAGATACGGGCGGGGCCGCGGTGCAGCAGGCGCTCATGGCCGGCCAGTTTGACCACCGAACCCTCGGGAGACAGGTTGCCGCGAAGGATCGCCAGGCCACCGGTGGCCTTGAGCGGGGTCTCGATGGGCACGATGACCTGCTGCCCAGGGGTCTCCTTCACGTCATCGGCGATCTGCTGCAGGGTGCGACCGTCCACGGTGGGTGCCGTGCCATCGATCTTGCCGCCCTTCAACAACTCGCGCATCACCAGACCGGGGCCACCGGCGTTGTACAGATCAACCGCCACGTAGCGGCCACCGGGCTTGATGTCGGCCACGATGGGCGTGCGTTCGGCGATGGTGTCGAACTCGTCGATGGTGAACGGCACGTCGAACTCACGCGCAATAGCCAGGATGTGCATGACGGCGTTGGTGGAGCCACCCGTGGCGGCAACCGAGGCCACCGCGTTGTCGATGGCGCGGCGGTCCACGATGTCGCGCGGCATCAGTCCGTCGCGCACCAGCTTCATGATCATCTTCCCGGCATCTTCAGCCGCCGGTCCCTTTGCCGGGTCAGTGGCAGGGATGCCATTCAGGTCAACCGGGGACAGGCCCAGGAACTCCGCCACCATTGCCATGGTGTTGGCGGTGAACTGGCCGCCGCAGGCGCCGGCGCCCGGGCAGGCGGCGTTCTCAATGCGCAGCAGTTCGTCGTCGTCGATCGTGCCCTTGTTGTGGGCACCGATCGCCTCGAACACGTCCTGCACCGTCATGTCGCGGTTGTCGTAGCGCCCGGCGGCGATGGAGCCGTTGTAGAGCACCAGACCCGGAATACCCAGACGGCCGAGCGCCATGATGGCGCCCGGAATCGTCTTGTCGCATCCCACGAGCATCACCACGGCATCAAACGAGTGGCCCATGCAGGCCAGCTCGATTGAGTCGGCGATGATCTCGCGGCTCACGAGCGAACCCTTCATGCCCTCGGTGCCCATGGACACACCATCTGACACCGAGATGGTGTTGAACTCCATGGGTGTTCCGCCGGCCTTCTGGATGCCCACCTTCACATGCTTGGCCAGATCGCGCTGGTTGATGTTGCACGGCATGGTCTCGATCCATGTCGTGCCCACGCCGATAATTGGCTTGGCCAGTGCATCGTCGTCAAAGCCGATGGCCTTGAGCATGGCGCGGGCCGCGGCGCGGTCGGCACCGTCGGTCACCGCGGCGCTCTTGCGCTTGGCGGGGTCTGAAGGCTGCTGATACGGGTTCGTCGTCATGGCGGGCACTCTAATTGTCTGAGGTGGTCAGGGAGCGGATGAGAAAGTCACCGAGGTAATCCGACACCTCATCCGCGCGGTCACGCAGGTAGTGATCGGCGCCATGAATGACCGCGAGCTCGCCGCCGCCGATCGCCTGCAGCCAGTCGGCCACCACCTGGGGCTCGGTGATGTGGTCGTTCTCGGGGTGCGCGATGGCGATGGGGCGGCCGTCGAGGGTGGCGGGCATTGAAGCGCCCGGAGCCACCAGCGCAATGGCCAGCACCCGCGGATCGCCAGCGGCCACGTTCACCGCACTCCACGCACCAAATGAATACCCGGCGAGTGCGAGTGGAGTACCTGGCGGCAGTGCATCTTCAAGCGCATCGAGCGCGCGGGTGACGTCGCTCCACTCGGTCGTGCTGCCCTGAGACTCGCCCTGGCTCTCGCCTGCACCACGGAAGTCGAAACTGAGGGCGGTCATGCCCCGATCGACGAATGCCCGCACCAGCGCCCGCACGATGTGCGACTGCCTCGTGCCGCCGTATGCCGGGTGCGGATGGCACACCACCACGCCCGCCACCGGTGCCCCGAGATCGGGACGAGTGATGTCGGCGGCAAGCACCGGGCCATCGCCCTCGATCGTGAGCAACTCGGTGATCACGCCTGCTCGATCACCACGATGTCGAGCACGATAGCCACCGTCTTGTCGGAGGTCTCGAGACTCTCGGGCGACACAACCTCCTGCGTGTCGCCACGGCAGTCGATGCGCACGATCTGCCCCTCCTCGAGCACGTCCACCATGCGGTTGGCCAGATCGCCCGTCACCTCAAAGGTGTTGAGCTCGAGCGGTACCTCGGTGTCGAGGGTGATAAGCAGGACCCGGCCCCGGTACGGGTGCTGGTCTTCAAACATCATGGCGATTTCGCCGGTGAATGAGCGGTGCTTGTGGGACGTCACGGGCGGGGACTCTATCCTCCCTGCCGTGACTGACACACCGACACCACCGGCCCCCAAGAGCTACCTGCTGCTCGGGCCGCCCGACATCCTTCACGACCTGCTGAACGAGTTCGCCGCGGATGGTTGGTACTGCTCGGCCGATCGCTGGAAAGCCGTGGTCACCGCGCCGCCCGAGGATGCCGGGGGGGCCGACCCCGGATGGCCAGTGGAGGTGTCGCTTCAGGGCATGTCCCGGGCGGGCCACGAGGCGGCCTGCAGGGAGCATCTGGCCCCGGTGGAGTAGCGGGGCCGCCCGGCCTACTGCTTCTCGGCATCATTGATGATGGTCGTGCTGGCGCCCTGCGATTCCTCCGAACCATCCACCCCGATGGCGCCGATGATTTCGATGCCCTGCGCGCTCGAGGCGGTACCGGGAATGACGCTCACAAGGACGAAGGTGAGCACGGCCTCGGTGGCAGAGGCCGCCACGGCGCTGATACTGGCGCACGGGTACGACCCCCGTCACCGCTCGTGATCACTCCGAGGTCGAGGCGGCACTCCACAGCCCGTCGTCCCCAAGGGGCTCCACCTTCACGGTGCCACGGCCTACGGCCCGGATGAGCGACTGCGCGGCGGCCTCGCGGTCGACCGGGCGCTCGATGTCGGTACGCATCACCTCAGCGACCTCCTGGGTGGTGAGGCCGAGCGGGAACTCACTGAGCAGCACCTCGGGGAGATCCTCGGGGACGTCTCGTCGGGATCCGGTGGGGTCGAGATTGGCCACGATCACGTCGTAGGCCTCCACTGGCTGAAAGCCACCGGCCTCGAGCGTGCGGTCGCCGGCACGGAAGATGAGTGACGGAGCGGTGTACCGCACGGCCCCATCGGTATTGGCTGCCTTGCCCTGAAATGCCGTGGGGCTGCCCGCGGCCGTGCGTGCCTCTGCCCTATCGGCCTGATACGTCGCCTCGACCCTGGGGTCGTCGAGCAGGCCCATCACTGCGGGCACATCCAAACCCGGGACGCGGGCGAGTGCGGCCGCGATGTTTTCGTCCTCATCCATAAGCGTTCGTGTGGTGAACCACCCGAACTGCAGCGCACGGAAGGCCGTGATCTCGTTGCCGGGGGACAGCGCCCGTACGGCCTGAATGGCCCTGCATGCCCGCCCGGTTCCGGTGAGGCGGGCGCGGGGACCGACCGTGAACGGCATGCCGAACTGGCGGAACATCTCCATGCGCTCGCCCATCATGAAGGGGTCGTAGCCGCGCGCCTCGTACATTGAGGCGTCCTCGGCGAGCCCGATGGTGACCAGTCGCCAGGTCAGGCGTGGGCCGTAGCGCCACTGCAGCGCGGCCAGCGATGGCGATGCGGAGTAGCCCCAGGGGCACCCCGGATCGGAGATGAAGGTGATCTCGATTTCCATACGGGTGATTCTAGGTGCTGGACCTCGGCTAGCCTGCCCACATGTCTGAACCCCTTCTGATCTCCGATGGCCGGGCCATGGGCCTTGTTGACGAGAACGCCACGCTCACCTGGCTCGTTGCACCGCGCATCGACCAGCCCACCATCATTAGCCGTCTTATTGACCATGAGCGCGGCGGGGGCGTGGAGCTGATCTTCCCCGACTCTGAGACCGTGGCCCACCGCCACCGCGAAGGCACGCTCATCGTCGAGACCGACCTGAAGAGCCCCGCGGGGCTCGTGCGGGTGATCGACTGCATGATGGTTCCCACCCGTGGGCCCGTGCAGGCAGCGCATCCCGGCATGTTCATCCGCCAGGTGGTGGTGCTTGAGGGCGAGGTGGAGATCGGAATGGTCACCCGCCTGCGCTACGCCTACGGGCGCAACGCACC
>CAMCOB010000009.1 GCA_945876305.1 Bifidobacterium breve | reverse complement strand
GCCATCACCGACTTCATCTTCATGGTCAAAGAGACCAGCCACATGTTCATCACCGGGCCCGACGTCATCAAGACCGTCACGGGTGAGGAGGTGACCATGGAGGAGCTGGGCGGTGCGCTGTCGCACGCCACCAAGTCCGGCGTGGCGCACTTTGCCGCAGATGACGAGGAGTCGTGCATTGACGATGTGCGTCACCTGCTCTCGTTCATCCCGCAGAACAACCTCGACTCGGCGCCATACGAGACGCCCGGAGATGACCCGGAGCGGCGCGAACCCGAGTTGCACACGATCGTGCCCGACAACCCCAACAAGCCGTACGACATCAGGCACGTCATCGAGCTGGTGATGGATGACGGCGAGTTCTTTGAAGTGGCGCCGCTCTACGCACAGAACCTGGCTGTGGGCTTCTCCCGGCTGAACGGCCACTCCATTGGGGTCGTGGGCAACCAGCCCAAGGCCATGGCCGGCGTGCTCGACATCAACGCATCCATCAAGGGTGCGCGCTTCATCCGCTTCTGCGACGCCTTCAACATTCCCATCATCTCGTTCGTGGATGTGCCGGGGTTCCTGCCCGGAACGAGCCAGGAGTACGGCGGCATCATCCTGCACGGTGCCAAGCTGCTGTACGCGTACGCCGAGGCCACAGTGCCCAAGATCACAGTCATCACACGCAAGGCGTACGGCGGCGCGTACGACGTGATGAACAGCAAGCATCTGGGCGCCGACTTCAACGCGGCATGGCCCTCGGCCGAGATCGCCGTGATGGGCGCCGACGGCGCCGTGAACATCGTGTTCAAGTCGGAACTGAAGAAGGTGGCCGACGAGGGCGGCGACGTGGACGCCCGCCGCACCGAGCTGATTGCGGAGTACAAGGATCGTTTCGCCAATCCATACCTGGCCGCCGAGCGCGGATACGTGGATGACGTCATCCAGCCCGAGGAGACCCGCCCATGGCTGGTGAAGGCATTGGAGATCTCGCTCACCAAGCGCGTGGACGGCCCGAAGCGTAAGCACGGGAATATCCCCCTGTGAGCACCGCTCAAATGCACATCAGCCCGGCCCCGGCACCCGATGAGGCCGCCGCCATTGCCGCCGCCGTGCAGGCGCTGCTTGAGGCCACCCGCCACGGCGGCACCGACCCGCTGCCACCGGCCTACCGATCCGAATGGCGGTGCACCGGAATACGCGATGGCGTGGGCCAGCCCGCAGCCGACTTGAGAACCCCCTGATGTTCACAACCGTGCTGGTGGCCAACCGTGGCGAGATCGCCATCCGTGTGATGCGGACGCTGCGCGAGATGGGCATCCGCTCGGTCGCGGTGTACAGCGACGCCGACCGCGACGCGCTGTTTGTGCAGTTCGCCGACGAGGCGCACGCGCTCGGCGCCGGCCCCTCCACAGACACGTATCTGAATATCCCCAAGATCCTTGAGGTGGCCGCGGCATCGGGCGCCGAGGCCATCCACCCGGGGTACGGGTTCCTCGCCGAGAACGCCACGTTTGCACGCGCATGCGAGGCCGCAGGCGTCACCTTCATCGGGCCGCCCGCCGACGCCATCGACTCGATGGGTTCGAAGACCGCTGCCCGTGCCCTGATGGATGCCGCGGGCGTACCGATTGTGCCCGGCGTCACCGAGGGCGTTGCCGATACTGCCGAGGCACGCGGGATCGCGGAGGACATCGGCTACCCCGTCGCCGTGAAGGCCGCGGCCGGCGGCGGTGGCAAGGGCTTCCGCGTTGCGCTCACCCCCGACGACCTCGAGGATGCCTTTGAGGGCGCACGTCGGGAGGGCGAGAAGTTCTTCGCCGACTCCACGGTGTACCTCGAGCGCTACCTCCCCGAGCCGCGCCACGTGGAGATCCAGATCCTGGCCGACGGCCACGGCACCACGCTGTGGCTTGGCGAGCGAGACTGCTCGGTACAGCGCCGTCACCAGAAGCTGGTGGAGGAGACCCCGAGCCCCATCGTGAGCGACGCCCTGCGGCAGCGCATGGGCGAGGCATCCGTACTCGCAGCAGAGGCCGTGGGCTACCGCTCAGCGGGCACGCTCGAATATCTCGTGTCGGGCGAGGAGTTCTTCTTCCTCGAGATGAACACGCGTATTCAGGTGGAGCACACCGTCACCGAGATGGTCACCGGCATGGACCTGGTGCGCGAGCAGATCCGCATCGCCGCCGGCGAGGCCATCGGCATTACGCAAGACGAAGTGGCCCCCCGTGGCCACGCGTTTGAGTGCCGCATCAACGCCGAGGACGCCGAGCGCAGGTTCCTGCCCACCCCAGGCCCCATCACCGCCTACCGCGAACCCTCAGGCCCGGGCGTGCGCACCGACTCGGGCGTGCAGGCCGGTTCGGTGATCAGCGACATGTACGACCCCATGGTGGCCAAGCTCATCACCTGGGACGTGGACCGCGAGTCGGCACGAAAGCGCATGCTGCGGGCACTTGAGGAGTACGTGGTGGAGGGCCCCACCACGCTCATCCCTTTCCATATCTGGCTGCTCAACCAGCAGGAGTTCATCGATGGCGGGGCCTGCCACGCGGCAATGAAGGTGATGTCAGAGAGCAACACCCCGCTGCCCGCACGCGACGGCGCCCCTCCCCCGGCACCACAGGCGCCCGGCGCCGAGCCGGTTGCCGAGCGCACCATGGTGGCCGAGGTGTCGGGGCGCCGCTTCGATGTGCGCCTGTTCATCCCCGAGAAGGACCTGGGCCCGTCGGGTGCCGCACCCGCGCCCAAGCGCAAGCGCGAGAAGAAGACCGCGGGTGGCCACGGTGGCGCCGGCGCCACGGGCGAGGTGCACTCGCCCATGCAGGGCACCGTGCTGTCGGTGGCGGTCGCGGTGGGTCAGGAGGTCGCCGTGGGTGAGGTGCTGTGCATCGTTGAGGCCATGAAGATGGAGAACGAGGTCACCGCGCACACGGCCGGATCCGTCACCGCCGTGCACGTGGAGGCTGGTCAGGGCGTCTCTGCCGATGAGCTCATCGCTGTGATCGGTGCCGTGGGAGCAGACGGAGGATGACGCGCGTCGCCCTGTGGGTCGGTCGGTCCGGCCCGGGGCGTGCATCGGCCGGCGCGCTGGTGGACCCCGAGGGAGCAGACGCCGAGACGGTGCGCCGTGCCGTGCTGGCCTGCGGCACCGCCTTGGCCGCCGACCGGCTTGCGGCGGCCGCCCCGGACGCCCGCGGTGCAGTCATCAGGGCATTTGGCGAGGCCCGACCCGACGATCTGGTGGACCTGACCGGGGCGTGCACCATCGGCGGTCTCGCCGTGGGCCCCCCCGGCGGCATGCCGCCCCCCGGTGCAGCAATCGCCGATCTTGTGCTGGCCCCCGGCGACGACGCCGACGATGCAGATCCCCGGGTGATACCGGGTGACATCGCCCCCGAGGAGGCTGCTGCACTGGCGGCGGCCGCTATCACCCGTGCCCTGCCCCGTGATCCGCTGCACCTGGGCCGCACTGGCGCGGCACTCAGGTCCATCGCCCGCGAGGCCACCCTGTACCCCGAGACCCTTCCCGGAATGGCGGCGGGCATTGCGGCCACCGCGCGCGATCCCGATGCCGTGCGCATGTTCACCGACCCCGACCGTGGCCGGCCACCCGACGACGACCGGCGTGGCATCCGCCTGCCTGATGGCCGAACCGCCACGATTGCCGCGGCAGGGGCCCTGATGGCCGGTGCCGTGGGACTGGGAATCGCCGGTCTTCTGGTGTGGTGGCTCGATCCGGCGACGGCAAACCGGGCCACTGCGCTGGTGGCTGGCGCCGTCATCGGTGCCCTCGTCGGAACTGCGGTGGCCGTGCGCCTCGTGCGCGGCCGAAGTTAGGACCTACGCGCCAAAGAGGCGCAGTGCGTCGTTGCGGATGCCATCGGCAAGTCGCACATGGGCCTCGGCACCGGGCCCGCGGGGCCATCTCACCTCGATGCGGCGCTGCTCCTCAAGCGTCGAGAGCGCACCCATCACCAGCAGCAGCCCCTCATCCGAATCAAGATCCAACTCGTCGGCAGCGGTGGCGATCGACACCATCACGCCGCCATCGGCCGGGCGCTCCTCATCGAGCCACTGAAGCACCAGCAGCATCTCGAGTCGCTCGGCGATTTCCCAAACCCCGGCCATACGGTGAGGGTACCGGTCGGTCGGCGGGGCGGATATCCCATTGGCGCAACGAAACGACGGGATGACCACACAGCGCGGCGGGCGCGGTTATCCCGTCGGGAAGACGAAACGGCGCCATGGCCTCCGGGGCAACGCCCCGGTTGACTCGCGATCACGATTCGCGACCGAGGGGATAACCACGGCGGCCGCGCATGCCAACGCAACGCATAGCGCGGCGGGCGGGGTTATCCCGTTGGGAAGACGAAACGACGCCCTGGCCTCCGGGGCAACGCCCCGGTTGACTCGCGATTCCGATTCGCGACCGACGGGATAACCGCGCCCGCCGCGCCCATGCACGTGCAGATGCGCCGCACTCACACGCGGGGCATGGCTAGGATCCCCGACCGGCCCGCCCCGTTGCGGGCCCTTCACTGGCAGCGAACCAAGGGACGCGGGTGGATCTTTTCGAGTACCAGGGCAAGCAGCTGTTCGCACGGGCCGGCCTTGCCGTGCCGTCTGGCGAGGTTGCAGATACGCCCGAGCAGGCAAAGGCCGCAGCCGAGGCAATCGGTGGCACGGTCGTCGTGAAGGCGCAGGTTCAGGTGGGTGGCCGCGGTAAGGCCGGCGGCATCAAGCTCGCCAAGACCCCGGATGAGGCCTACGCAGAGGCCAAGAATATTCTGGGCATGGACATTAAGGGCCACACCGTGAAGCGTGTGTGGGTTGAGGCCGCCTCGGACATCAAGAAGGAGTACTACGCCTCGGTCACGTTTGACCGCAGCGCGAAGATGCCCCTCGTGATGCTCTCCGCAATGGGCGGCATGGACATCGAGGGTGTGGCCAAGGAGCACCCGGACGCGCTGGCGCGCCTGCATGTGGACCCGCTTATCGGTTTCCAGCAGCACGACGCGCGCTGGCTCATCTATCACGCCGGCATCGACGAGCCCGCCCAGAAGGGCGTGCTTGACGCACTCATGAAGTCGTACGAGGCGTTCATCGACCTCGAGGCGACCCTCATCGAGATCAACCCGCTCATCTGGACCGAGGATGACCGCGTTGTGGCGCTCGACGCCAAGGTGTCGATCGACAACAACGCGCTGTTCCGTCACCCGGACCTGGCCGAGCTGCAGGAGAGCGTCACCGATGACCCGCAGGAGCGCATGGCGCAGGAGCGGGGCGTCACGTACGTGAAGCTCGACGGCGACGTCGGGATCATGGGCAATGGCGCCGGAATCGTGATGAGCAGTCTGGACGTGGTGGCCCTTGCCGGTGGCAAGCCCGCCAACTTCCTGGACGCCGGTGGCGGATCGAACGCCGAGGCAGTGACCACGGCACTCGAGGTGCTGCTCTCAGACCCCAAGGTGAAGTCGCTGATGATCAACATCTTCGGTGGCATCACCCGTTGCGACCAGGTGGCCGAAGGCCTTCTGGCGGCGCTCGACAAGCTGGGGGCAACACTCCCCATCGTCGTGCGCCTCGACGGAACCGCCGCTCCGGAGGGTCGCGCGATCCTCGCCGAGCGTGCACCCGACAACGTGGTGATCGAGCCCACAATGCTCGCGGCCGCTACGCGCGCCGTCGAGCTCGCAAAGGAGGCCTCGTGAGCATCCTGGTCAACAAGGACACAAAGCTGGTGGTGCAGGGCATCACCGGGCGCGAGGGCCAGTTCCACACCCTTCGCAACAAGGCGTACGGCACCAACGTGGTGGCCGGCGTCACTCCCGGCAAGGCCGGGCAGGACGTTGAGGGCATCCCCGTGTTCAACACCGTGCGTGATGCGGTGGAAGCCACGGGAGCAAACACCTCGATGATCTTTGTGCCGCCGCGCTTTGCGACCGACGCGATCTTCGAGTCGTTGGACGCCGGGATCGATCTGACGATCGCCATTACCGAGGGCATTCCCGCCCACGACATGATGCGCGTCTACACGCACCTGAAGCGTGGCAACCAGACGCTCATCGGCCCCAACTGCCCGGGCATCATCAGCCCCGGTGAGGCAACCGTGGGCATCATGCCCACCGACGTCTTCACCCCGGGCCGCGTGGGCATTATCAGCCGCTCCGGCACGCTGACGTACCAGATCTCCAAGGAGATCGGTGACCTCGGCATTGGCCAGAGCTCGGTCGTTGGCATTGGTGGCGACGCCATCGTGGGCTCGTCGTTCATCGACATCCTGCAGCGCTTTGAGGATGACCCGGGCACCGACCTCGTGGTGATGGTGGGCGAGATCGGCGGCGATGATGAAGAGCGGGCTGGCGTCTTTATCTCCGAGAACATGAAGACCCCGGTGGTCGGCTACATCGCCGGCTTCCAGGCTCCTCCCGGCAAGCAGATGGGCCACGCCGGCGCCATCATCACTGGCTCGTCGGGGACTGCTCAGGGCAAGAAGGATGCTCTCGAGGCGATGGGCGTTGAGGTGGGTACCAACCCCACCGAGGTCGCCGAGATGGTCAAGAAGCGCATCGGTTAGACGACTGCCGCATCCACCTCGGTTGCCACGGCGACCGGGGTGGATGCGGGGCTACACTCGCCCGCGTGCCTGACGTCATCTCCTTCGCCCGCGGTGCACCCGCACCCGAGGCCCTCGACGGCGGTCTGATCGCCCGCTGCGCCACCGAGGCGCTTGCCGGCGACCCCACCGTGATCCTGTCCTACGGGACCGGTGGCGGATACCCGCCGCTTCGCGAGTGGCTCGCCCAGCACCACGGCACCACTGCCGACCATGTACTCGTCACCAATGGATCGCTTGAGGGCTATGTCTTTCTTCTCGAGACGTTCCTCTCGCCCGGCGATCTGATTGCGCTTGAGGCGCCGACGTACGACCGCGCGATGCTGCAGGCGCAACTTCACGGGATGGAGATTCTCTCCATTCCCATGCAGCTGGACGGCCTGGATGTTGATGCACTCGCCGCCGCCTGCGAGGCCGGCCGCGTACCCAAGCTCGTGTACACCATCCCGAACTTCCACAATCCGGCGGGCACCACTATTTCGCTGGAGAAGCGCAAGGCCCTCATTGCGTTGGCCGAGCGGTACGACTTCTGGATCCTCGAGGACGACCCATACGGCCGCCTCAGGTTTGAGGGCGACGACATCCCGGGCATCTACGAACTGGCCGGGCCTGATCGCGTGATGTTCTCGTCGTCATTCTCGAAGACGCTGGCCCCGGGCCTGCGCGTGGGGTACCTCATCGCGCCAGCCGAACTCATCGGCTCTCTCGTGAAGCAGGCCAACCGCACCTACATCTCGCCAGCGCATCTTCCTGAGGCCGCCGTATACCAAGTGTGTGCGCAGGGCCTGTTGCCCGCCAACATCGCGCGGGTCACCAACCTGATGCACGTGCGTCGTGATGCCATGGTGGACGGGCTGGTGCACATGCCCGCAGGCACCATTTGCACCCCACCCGAGGGCGGATTCTTCATGTGGCTCGAACTGCCCGAGGGCATGTCGGCCGACGCCATGCTGCAGAGGGCTCAGGAGGCCGGGGTCATCTACGTGGCCGGGTCCGCCTGCTTTGTGTCGGGCGGCGAGAACACAATGCGGCTCGCATACTCCGGTGTCTCACCTGATGAGATCACCATCGGCATGGGGCGCCTTGGCTCCGTGCTGAACGCTGGCTGAGTCGGGTTTTCTGCACACCCGGTCGCAACGGAACCCCCGGGAGGCCGACCCGGCCGGAGGGCGCTGCTAGGTTGGCCCGCGTGCACGGTGCTCCTTGCCACACTGACGTCCGATTGATGGACGACGCCCTGTCGCCTTGCCGGCGGGCGTCCTGAAATACCCGCGTCGCATTGTCGCCGCCGGTCTCGTGCTGCTCGCCGCAGCATCCTCTCCGGCCCTGGCGGCGCTCACTCGCAACGACGTGCTGGCCAAGGCCAAGGCTGGCGAGGACCCAAAGGCGATCATCGCCGCGGCGTTCCCCGGCGGGACGCTTCAGCAGATCGCGCCGAAGCCCATCAAGGTGCTCATCGCCGATCAGGCGCCCCGCGTGATTCTGTCGGGACAGACCCCCCTCATACTCCGCGATGGCGGCCTGCGGCGGGCTCCGAACATCACGGTTCCTGCAGGGCACCGGATTCGTATCGTCCGGACGAAGCGGGCCTTCAGGGTGGACGACCTCGACAAGCCGGGTCGCGTACGCATGATGGTGGGTCCCGTGCGGCTCGACTCGGGCACAGCCGACACCGGGATCCGCATGGCCGAGCCCCTCGACCGCCGGTTTCGGGGCACCATGCGTGTGTATGCCTCTGACGGCCGACGCATGATGGTGGTCAACGAGTTGTCCACCGAGAACTACATCCGGGGCGTGCTACCCGGCAACATGCCGCCCGAGTGGGGCAACGCCACGCCCAATGCCCTCGTGGTGGGCGCCGTGGCGGCCAGGTCGAGCGCACTCACCGCCCGGGCTGCCAGCACAAAGGCCGTGTTTCACGCCACCTCCGACGACCCGCTGTACCTCGGGCTGGATGGGGAGCGGGGTCAGACCAACATGGCCATTGATGGCAGTCCCCGGTGGACCGTCGTGATGGCCAAGCAGCCGTTTGAGGCGTCGTTCCCGGTGGTGGGCGGCGACTTCACCATCTTCACGCCCGACCCGGGCAAGCCCGACCAGGTGGCATCGGCACCGGCCACCACTGTGCGGGGCGCGAAGGCGGGTGCCACTGGAGCAGCGGTGGCGCTGGCGCTGACCTTTCAGGGCACGCGGTATGTGTGGGGCGGGGCCAAGCCAGGCGGCTTCGACTGTTCGGGGCTCCTCTATTACGCCTTCGGCCAGCAAGGAGTGAGCCTGCCGCGCGTGGCCGAGGATCAGGCACGGGTGGGCACTTATGTGCCGCAGAGCCAGTTGCAGCCGGGGGACGCCGTGTTCTTCGCCGATTCTTCCGGATACATCCACCACATGGGCCTCTACATCGGTGGCGGGAAGATGCTGCATGCGCCCCGGACGGGTGACGTGGTGAAGGTGTCTGACATCACCACCGGGTACTTCGCGTCGCAGTACGCCGGGGCGCGCCGCTACTCCCCATAGGGCACCACCGTCAGGAGACCCTTGAGACAGGGGCCGATTGACCCGTAATGAGGTGCGTTTCTCCGGGTACCCGACGCCATTGCTGCGCTAGCCTGCACGGAGAGCGGGAACCCTCTCAACCAACCGGAGGTACGGGAAAAGTGCGCACACACGACGTCGTCGTGGTCGGTGCCGGGCTTGCGGGAATGCGGGCGGCGATTGCCGCTCACGAGGCTGGCGTTGACGTCGCCCTCGTGACCAAGCTGCATCCCGTGCGGAGTCACTCGGGCGCTGCACAGGGCGGAATCAATGCTGCCCTCGGCAACGAGACTGAGGACAGCACCGACAACCACACATTCGACACCGTCAAGGGCGCCGACTACATCGGCGACCAGGATGCCATCGAGATTCTGTGCCAGCGCGCGCCGCTCGAGATCTATCAGCTTGAGCACTGGGGTGCGGTGTTCTCCCGCCAGGAGGACAGCGGCAAGATCGCGCAGCGTCCATTCGGTGGCGCCGGCTTCCCGCGCACCTGTTACGCAGCCGACCTCACGGGGCTGGTCATCCTGCACACGCTCTACACCGTGTGTGTGAAGTACGACATCCCGACCTACGAAGAGTGGTTCGTCACCGACCTCGTTACCGACGATGACGGCCATGCCGTCGGCGTGGTGGCCTACGACATGATCCACGGCACGATCGAGACGATCGGTGCCAAGGCCGTCGTAATGGCCACGGGTGGCGCAGGCCGCGTGTATCGCCCCTCCACCAACGCGCACGCCTCTACGGGTGACGCCATGGGCATGGCGCTTCGCAAGGGTGTTCCGCTCAAGGACATGGAGTTCATGCAGTTCCACCCCACCACGCTCGCCGCCAACGGCGTGCTCGTGACGGAGGGCGCCCGCGGAGAGGGCGGGTACCTCCTGAACAAGGATGGGGACCGTTTTATGACCAAGTACGCCCCCAACAAGCTCGAGCTGGCATCGCGCGACGTCGTGTCGCGTGCCGAGGCCACCGAGATCATGGAGGGACGCGGCATTGATGGCTGCGTGATGCTCGATCTGCGCCACCTGGGTCGCGACCGCATCATGGAGCGGCTGCCGCAGATCCGCGAGCTGGCCATCGCCTTCGCGGGGACCGACCCCATCGTGGAGCCCATCCCCATTCGGCCGGGTGCGCACTACCACATGGGTGGCGTGCACGTTGACAACTGGGGTGCAGCACCGCACATGCCAGGGCTCTTCGCCGCTGGCGAGTGCTCCTGCGTGTCAGTGCACGGTGCCAACCGCCTGGGTGGCAACTCGCTGCTCGAGGCCGTCGTGTTCGGCGCCCGCGCGGGCGAGGCATCTGCCGCCTACGTGCAGGAGCATTCCGCTGCACCGAAGGTACCCAGCAACGCCGCCGCCGACACGCAGGCGCGCATCGAGAACCTGCTCTCCCGCGACAAGGGAATTCGCCAGTTCGAGATCCGTGACGAGCTGGCCGGTGTCATGCAGGAGAAGGTCGGCGTGTACCGCTCGGGCCCAGTGCTCGGGGAAGCCAAGCGCACGGTCACGGAACTGCGCGAGCGCTTCCAGTCCGTCGTCGTGGACGACAAGGGCAAGACCTTCAACACCGACCTCATCCACACCCTCGAGACCGGATTCCTGCTGGATCTGGCCGACTGCATGGTGACCGGGGCCATCGCCCGAACCGAAAGCCGCGGCGCGCACTCGCGTACCGACTTCACGGAGCGCGACGACGAGAACTGGATGAAGCACACCCTTTCGTACCTCGATGACGGTGAGGTCCGTCTCGACTACTCCGAGGTGGCCATGACCAAGTACGAGCCCCAGGTGAGGTCCTACTGATGCCTGCGACAACGTTCCGGATCTTCCGGTATCAGCCCGACTCGAGCGAGACCGAGTCGTACCACCAAGACTTCCAGCTGGAGCACGGCGAGAAGACCACACTGCTCGACGCCATCCTGCGCATCCAAAATGAGCAGGACGGCACCGTGGCAGTGCGGTACTCGTGCCGCAGCGCCATCTGCGGGTCGTGCGCCTGCAAGGCAAACGGCAAGACGGTGCTGGCCTGCATGATGCAGGTGGAGCACGTCAAGACCGACAGTGGCCAGGAGATCGTGCAGGTCGATCCCATCGGCAACTTCACGCCCATCAAGGATCTGGTCGTTGACATGACGCCGTTCTGGGACAAGTTCAAGGCTGTGAAGCCCTTCCTTATTCCCGACGGTCCGGCGCCCGAGAAGGAGCGCTTGGTACCCAAGGCCGCGATGGAGAAAATTGCCAAGGAGAGCAAGTGCATCCTGTGCGCCGCCTGCTACTCCGAGTGCAACTCACTGGCAGCCGACCCCGAGTTCGTCGGGCCGGCAGCATTTGCATGGGGCTACCGCTTTGCAGCAGATGAGCGGGATGGCCAGCGCAAGAACCGCGCCAAGCTGTACTCAGGCGAGCACGGTGTGTGGGACTGCACCCGCTGCATGTTCTGCAACGAGCGCTGCCCCAAGGGCGTGGACCCGCGGGATGCCATCGAGAAGCTCGGCTCCATCGCCTTCCAGGAGAAGGTCACCAGCGACAAGGGTGCCCGCCACGCAAAGGCGTTCCTCATCTCGCTGCGAACCGGCGGCAAGCTGAATGAGATCCTCATCGCGCCGTACACCGACCCCATCGGGGCCCCGTTCAACGCGCCGCTCGCGCTCCGCATGGCTCAAAAGGGCAAGCTGCCCAAGTCGCCCCTCACCCACAGGGTGAAGGACCGCGACCAGGTCAAGAAGCTCATCAAGAACGTCAAGGAGACCATCTAGTGCCGCGTCAGTTCGCGTATTACCCCGGATGTGTCGCCGAGTTCAGCTCGAAGGAGCTCAACGCGACCACCAAGGCACTTGCACCGCTCCTCGACATCGAGTTGCTGCCCATGCCACAGGCCACCTGCTGTGGTGCCGGCGACGTGGCGCAGGCCAAGCCGAACCTGTATCTCACGCTCAACGTGCGGATCCTCTCCGAGGCCGAGTCGATGGGCGTTGACATCCTCACCATCTGCAACGTGTGCACGCTCAACCTGCGTCGCGCGAACAAGATGGTGAAGGAAGACTCGCGCGTGCTCGAGGCCGTGAACGAGGAGCTCGTCAAGGCTGGGGCCCGTCCATACCAGGGCACCATCGAGGTGACGCACCTCCTGTGGTTCCTCGCCACCGAGGAGGGCCTGTCGCTGCTCGAGGCACGCGGCCCCAGGGGCCTCAATGGCCTCAAGGTGGCCCCGTACTACGGCTGCCAGCTGCTTCGGCCGTCGTCGGTGATGGGCTTTGAGGATCCGGACCGTCCGCAGTCACTCGAGCGCCTCATCACGGCACTCGGGGGCGAGGTGTCCGACTACGAGGGCAAGACCCGCTGCTGCGGCTTCCCCATCATCCTCGCCCGCGAGGAGGTGGCACTGAAGGAGTCGCACGTCGCACTTGCAGGTGCCCGTGACGCCGGTGCGCAGGTAATGGTCACGCCATGTCCGCTCTGCCACCTGGCGATGGATGCCTACCAGCGCAAGACCGAGCAGCTGATGGGTGAGGAGTACGCCATGCCGGTGCTGCACCTTCCGCAGCTCATCGGACTGGCCCTTGGCCTTCCCACAAAGACCATGGAGTTCAAGCGCCATCTGGTGCCGGTGGACGAGGTGCTCTCCATCGTCGGCGCGTAGCTTCCGCACCACCCACGCGGTATCGAAACGGCCCGGGCCCCGTCCGGGCCGTTTCCGTTTTCGCAGGCGCTACGGTTTCATCGTGCGCCCGACTCCGCTCACCCGCGCCTCAGTGCGTGACCTGCCCACCTGCTGCATCGACTGCGTGTTCTGGCAGACGCTGCGCGGAGGGGCCGATTGGCAGCGCCGGGCCAAGTGGGCCGACCGCACCGAGCGCGACTTCGGCCCCTGGGGCCGCGTGCTTGCCGACGGCGACGAGGTGCGTGGGGTCATGCAGTACGGCCCCTCCCAGGCCTTTCCGCGCGCCAAGGTGCTGCCTGCGGGACCACCCACCCGTGACGCCGCCCTGGTGACGTGCGCCTACGTCACGGGTGATGGCGCAGCCGACGCGCTTGAGCGCCTGCTGCTGGAGGCGCTCGCCGATATCAAGGCTCGGGGAATGAAGGCCATCGAGCTATTCGCCATGCGCTACCCCGACGAGGTTGACCCGTCAGAGCGCGCGCATCTCAACCACACGCTGTTTGACCTCGAAATGCTCGAACGCCTCGGCTTCCGTGTCGTGCGGCGCAAGGGGCAGGTCAGCCTCATGCGCCTGGAACTCGGGGAGCTGGTACCGGGCATGGCGGACCGTGCCCGTGCAGGTATTGGTGAACTGCGGCCTGTCCCCGGCCGCACTCCGCTGCCCGCATGACCCGTTGGCTCGCGGCCATCGTCGCAGCCATCCTCCTTCTGGTTGGGGCTGCCACAGCGGTTGGTGATCCAGCGCTCGAGCAGCTGCGTCAGGGCCCCGTGTACGTGAGCCCCGCGGTCACCGGGGCCGGTACACCCGACGCCGTCGCCCGTCTCACCGCCGTGGCAGCCGAGCTCGCCGCCAGCGGCCGGCCGGTGCGCATCGTGGTGGTGAACGGGCCCGTGGGCGCCGTGTCGATGCGCGACTATGCCACGCGCCTCAGAGCCCAGTTGCGCTTCGATGGAATGGTGGTGGCCGTCGCCCCGGGGCGCGCCGTGGGTGCGGCCGGCGACCGTAGCCAAGGTGCCGTAACCCGCAGCCTGCGAGACGCCAAGGTGGGCGCGATCGCCGACCCAGTGGAGCGCGCCGCAGCCGCCGCACGAGCTGCGGCAGGGCCACCGCTGGCGCCCTCCAATAGTGACCTGGTGCGCGCAGCGCTCGCACTCCTGGGCATTGCCCTGGTCGGTGGAACATGGGCCGCCGCGTTCGGCATCCGGCGCGCGAATCGCCGTCAGCGGCTCATGCTCGATGATCGCAGCGCGTTGGTACGAGTCAAGCTTGATGCCATCGGTGCGCGGCTCGATATCGTGGCGGGGCTCCCCGATGATCATGCACGCGCTGACGACCGGCTGGATGCGGCCACGCGCGTTGCACGTCGTGCGCAGGCCGAATTGGATCAGGCGGCCTCTGCTGCCGACGTGCTGCCGGCCGAGGCGCTGGTGCACGAGTCGTTCATGCTGCTGCGTGAAGCCGAGCACGAAGCCGACGTTCCGTCACCGATCGACCCATTCGAGGGTCTCTGCCGCGTGGATCCCGCACACGGACCCGCGGCGGGATCTGCTCCGCTCACCGAGGGCCAGCCGCCCATCGCCCTGTGTTCCCCGTGCATGGCGCGTGTGCGCAAGGCAAACCCACCCCAGCGACGCATGGTCCCTAGCCTTGATGGTGACGTCCCCTACGACTCCATACAGAGGGATGTCTGACCGAGCCGCACGTGGTGCCATGAGATGCTGGCGTGCGGCCTAGAGCCAGCCGTTCATCACGAGGCTCTCGGCAATCTGCACGGCGTTGGTGGCCGCGCCCTTCCGCAGATTGTCGGCAACGATCCAGAGCGCCAGCCCGTTGGGGTGCGACGCGTCGTTGCGGATGCGACCGATGAACACCTCGTTGCGACCGGCAGCATCGCGCGGCAGCGGATAGGCGTTGGCGCGCGGCTCATCCACCACCACGGCACCGGGGGCCAGCATGAGGATCTCGCGGGCCTTGGCGGCGTCAAGCGGTTCGATGGTCTCAATGTGCACGGCCTGAGAGTGCGCGTACATCACCGGCACACGCACGCAGGTGGCCGACACGCGGAGGTCGGGCAGGTGCAGCATCTTGCGGGCCTCATTGCCCACCTTCACCTCTTCGCCCGTGTAGCCAGAATCGTCGAACACGTCGATGTGGGGCAACACGTTGAAGGCGATGGGGTGCGGGTACACCTGCGGATCGGGTTCGTCGCCCACGAGATACCCGGCGCTCTGAAGGCGGAGTTCCTCAATGGCTGCCTGACCCGTCCCACTCACGGCCTGATACGACGACACGATGACGCGCGCGATACCCACGGCGTCGGCGATGGGCTTGAGGGCCACCACCAGTGGCGCGGCCACGCAGTTGGGGTTGGCGATAATCCCGGAGTGGTTCGCGATGTCGCCCTCGTTGACCTCGGGCACCACCAGCGGCACCTCGGGATCGGTGCGAAATGCAGATGAGTTATCGATGACCACGGCGCCGGCCTCGACCGCGGCAGGTGCGAAGTCCCTCGCCCGCTCCGATCCCGCCGAGAACAGCGCGATCTGAATTCCCTCAAATGAGTTCTCGGTGAGTTCCTGCACCTCAAAGGGCTTGCCCAGGTAGTCGATGATCGTGCCGGCGCTGCGGGACGAGGCCAGCGGGCGAAGCTCCGTGACGGGGAACCCCCGCTCCTCGAGCACGCGGATCATGGTGCTGCCCACGGCGCCGGTGGCGCCAACCACGGCGACGTTAAACACCGCGGCGCTCTGCCTCACTGGCCAGATCGAAGGCCTCGTGCAGGGCGCGCACGGCGCGCTCGACCTCGGACCGGGCGATGACCACCGTGATGCGGATGGTGGAGGTGTCGATCATCTGGATGTTGATTCCCTCGGCTGCGAGCACGCGGAACATGGTGGCCGCAATGCCGGGGTTTGAGCGCATGCCCTCACCCACCAGCGTGACCTTGCCGATCTGGTCGTCCGACAGCGTCTCGCGGTGCGGTAGGCGATCGCCCATGGCCTCGATCACATCAAGTGCCTTGCGCAGGTCCGGAAGCGGCACGGTGAACGAAAGGTCGGCACGGCCGTCTACCCCCACGTTCTGGATGATGGTGTCCACGTTGATGAGCGCATCGGCGAGCGCGGTGAATACCGTGGCGGCCACGCCCGGCTGATCCTCCACCCCCAGCAGCGAGATCTTCGCCTCATCGCTCTTGTGAGCGATGCCCGACACGAATGCCCTCTCCATCATGGGAGTCTCCTTGGTGATCCAGGTCCCTTCCTCCGATGCGAATGATGAGCGCACATGGAGCGGGACATCATGAAGCCGTGCAACCTCGACCGAGCGCAGGGCGAGGATCTTGGAACCGGATGCGGCCATCTCGAGCATCTCCTCGTGGCTCACAAGGGGAAGCTTGCGGGCACCGGGCTCAATACGTGGGTCGGCGGTGAACACACCCGTCACATCGGTGTAGATCTCACACACGTCGGCGCCCAGCGCCGCGGCCAATGCCACGGCCGTGGTGTCGCTGCCACCACGTCCGAGCGTGGTGACGTTTCTGTCCGCCGACATCCCCTGGAACCCCGCTACCAACGCCACGCGCCCATTCGATAGCTCGGCGCGCAGGCGCTCGGGCTTGATCTCGAGGATCTTGGCCTTGGTGTGGGCCCCGTCGGTGAGGATTCCCGCCTGAGACCCGGTGAACGATGCCGCCTCGTGCCCAAGGTCGTGCAGCGCCATGGCCACGAGCGCGCATGAGATGCGCTCACCCGTGGACAGCAGCATGTCCATCTCGCGAGGTGCCGGCAGCTCGGAGATCTCATCGGCGAGTGCCACCAGGCCGTCGGTGGTCTTGCCCATGGCCGAAAGCACCACGACGACATCGTCGCCACCCTCACGGGCGGCGGCGATTCGCAGCGCAACATTGCGGATCTTCTCGGTGTCGGCGACGGATGAGCCGCCAAACTTCATGACCCTGAGAGCGATGACAACCTCCTCGGCCGGGCCAGCGGGCGATTGTAGTGCCGACTGGGGTCCGACGTCGCCATGGACGACGGCGGCACCCCGTACGATCGACTCGTGACCACGCACCCTGCAGTTGACATCACCTATGAGCGCCAGCAGGTCAGCGGCCGGGCCGTGGCCATCGTGCGGGCATTCGTGGTCATCCCATTGCTGCTGTGGGCTGTGGTGTGGAGCATCTGGGCCCTGTGGAGCATCATCATCGCGTTTGTCATCGTTATTAAGGGGCGCAACCCCAACTGGTTCTGGGAACCGGTGAGCCGCTGGTACCGGTACTTCCTGCACGTGGCCGGGTACGCGAGCCTGCTGGTGGAGGAGCACCCGGGGTGGAAGTCGCAGACCGACTATCCGCTCGATGTCCAGGTGACGCATGCCGCCGTCCAGTCCCGATGGCTGGCGGGTGGGCGCATTCTGCTGAACGCACCACTCGGGACTGTCATCGCGTTGCTGCTGCTGGTTGACGTGGCTCTGGGCATTCTGCAGTTCACCGCCCTCGCCCTGATGGGCCGCCGATCGGAGCGCATCATGCGCTGGCAGCTGGGCGTACTCACGTTCGAGTACCGGCTCATCGCCTTTGGTATCGGGCTGAGCGACGCCATGCCGTTTTCCGGCGCCCGGCACCTTCCCTAGACTTCCCCTATGGGAATCCTCCGCCGCGTCAGCGAAAAGGGTGGCGACTCCAGCCGCATAAAGTGGGTGGCTGGTGGCCTCACCATCGGCTTCGTGTGGGGCACCTTCATGTGGCTCATCACGGGGATGCAGGGCGATGTCAAGGTGTGGATGTACTTGGCACTCACCATGGCCATGATCGGTGGCGGCATTGCTGCCATCTTTGGCGCGATGAATGCCCGCAAGAAGGGCGAGCGCATCACCCCCCGGATTGCCCCGAAGGACGAAGCTGCCGACAAGGCTGCTGCCAAGGCCGCGCGCAAGGCGGCTCGCGGCAAGGCCGAGTAGCTCGTCGGGCGAGCGCGATGAGCGCGCGTCCCCTATCCTCGTCTTGTGACCGTGCTAGGCGGGGAGCTAGCGGTGCCCTGTATCCGCAATCCGCTACAGCGGGGCTGAACTCCCGCCCGAGGGTCCTACTCGGAGGCATGGGCTCAGATGATGTGGCATTGAAGGCGAGGTCCCATTCGGTGGGCGACCGTGAATCAGGTCAGGTCCGGAAGGAAGCAGCCTTAAGCGGACCCTCCCACGCGCAGTGGGGCCACCTCGCCGGAGTCACATCCCTGAGTTCCACTTCCCGGCAGGTATTCGACGGTGGGTGCACGGTCACACTTCCAACTCTCACGTGACAGACCCCGGACAGAGCCTCTACAACCGTTATCGGCCCCGCCGCTTCGAAGATCTCGTCGGCCAGGGGCATGTCGCGCGCACGCTTTCGAATGCGCTCGAGCGCGGCACCATTGCGCATGGGTTTCTGTTCTCAGGTCCGCGCGGCACCGGCAAGACCACCACGGCGCGCATTCTTGCCCGATGTCTCAACTGTCAGGCATTCACCGCGCCCACCGCCACTCCATGCGGCGAGTGCGACTCATGCCGTCGCATCGGGCATGACGATTGGCTCGACGTGGTGGAGGTTGACGCCGCATCAAGCGCCCGCCGCATCGATGAGATGCGCGAGTGGCTGGAGAGCGTGCGCTACGCCCCTGTGGTGTCGAGGTACCGCATCACCATCATGGACGAGGCCCACCAGATTCAGGAGAGTGCAGCCAGCGCGCTGCTGAAGACCCTCGAAGAGCCGCCACCGCAGCTGGTGGTCATTCTGTGCACCACCCACCCGTGGGACCTGCTTCCCACCATCCGCTCGCGTTTGCAGACCTATACGCTGCGAAAGCCCGGTGTGGCAAACCTGCTCACCGTGCTCGAGCGCGTCGCAAAGACCGAGAACATCGAGACCACCCCCCAGGCCCTCGACCTGGTGGCGCGCGCCGCCGACGGCTCATACCGCGATGCGTTGGGGCTGCTCGACCAGATCTCGACCTTCGGTGGCGGCAAGGTGGACCTAGCCGATGCGCTTGAACTGCTGGGTGTGGTGAGCCGCGAGACCCTGTTCGACTTGGTTGATCTGATGGCGCAGGGCGACGCCGCCGGCGCCTTCGACCTGCTGGAGTCGTCGCTCGATGGCGGGGCCGACCCTGAGGAACTTATGCGCGGGCTGGTGACCCACCTGCGCCACGCCTGCCTGCTTCAGCAGGGGGCACAGGTACGCGAGGAGTGGGCGCTGGCGCCCAACGAGCTCGATCGCCTGCGTGCCCAGGCCAACCAGTTGAGCCCGGTGCAGGTGGTGCGCGCCATCGATCTGCTGGCAGATGCCCAGGTACGTATCCGCCATGGGCAGGCCGACCCACGTATTCAGCTGGAACTCGTGGCTGCCAAGCTGTCGCGCCCATTCCTCGATCCAGGTATCGAGGGAGTCGCCGCCCGGGTCGATGCACTGGAGCGCGGGCGGCCGGCCCCGGCGCCCGTTGTGGTTGCCCCCCCGGCACCTGTCGTCACACCCACGCCTGTGCCAGCACCGGCCGCACCGGCACCACCGCCCCCAGCACCTGTGGCAGTGCCCGATCTGCCGGCCGAGCCACCGGTGCCCGCCGTCGCGGCGCCCCCGGCGTCGACGTCCGCGCTGCATGCGGTACCCGATGCACCCGACGACATAGCGGATGACCCGGGATCAGACGCGCCGCCGCCCGAAGGGGTGGTTGATCAGCCACCCATTGCCGACGAGACGCCAACGGCTGTCGAGGCTGTCGAGGCTGTCGAGGCTGTCGAGGCTGTCGAGGCTGTCGCCGAGCCCGAGCCCGCCCACGCGCTTGACCCGGTGCTGCCCGACGCGGAGCACATCGGACGTGCATGGCCGCGTGTGCTGGGGATCCTCGAGCAGCACTCCCCGCACCTGCATGCCTTCCTGCAGGGGTCAGAGGTACAGCGCGTGGCCGGCGGGATTATCACCGTGGGGGTCAATGGTGGCGTGGCCGTCGCCATGCTCTCGCGCCCCGACGAGCGGGCGGGCGTGGAGGTGGTTATCAAGGACCTCTGCGGCGAGGCACTGGCACTGAGCGTGGTCGAGCTCTCCACCGCGCATGCACCCGTGCCCGACATCACCGAGAATGCAGTGCCCGCTCCGGGCGAGGCACCGATTGACCACGCCCGTGTTATCGAGGAGATCCGCGCGGCATTCGATGCAGAGTTGATCGACACCACCAAAAAGGAATAGCCATGGCGATGAATCAGCAGAAGATGATGAAGCAGATGCAGAAGCTGCAGGACGACATGGCCCGGGTGCAGGAGGAGCTGCTCACCGAGACCGTGTCGGCGTCGGCCGGTGGCGGCGCGGTCACTGCCACGGTGAGCGGAGGGCTCGAACTCGTGAGCGTCGAGATCAGCCCCGCTGCGGTGGACCCGGATGACGTGGAACTGCTGCAGGACGTGGTCGTTGCTGCAGTGAACGAGGCGCTCCGGGCAGCGCAGGAGCTGGCGAACCAGCGCATGAGCGCCGTCACCGGTGGCCTAGGTGGCCTCGGGCTACCGGGCTTCTAGGCCGCACCAGCCTCCCGAATGGCGTCCATCCTCACACCGTCGGTTGACGCGCTGGTCACCGAGCTGGCCCGCCTGCCGGGCATCGGACCCCGCAGCGCCCAGCGCCTGGCCTTTCACCTGTTGAGAATGCCGTCAGAGCGACCGCAGGCGCTGGCCGATGCCATCGCTGCCGTGGTCGATCGCATTACACCCTGCACCCAGTGCTTCTCATTCGCCGAGGGCGATCTGTGCCCGGTGTGCGCCGATACCAGGCGCGACCCCACTGTCATCTGCGTGGTGGAGGAGCCCTCGGCCATCATGTCGATCGAACGCACCCATGAGTTCCGTGGGCGGTACCACGTACTGGGCGGGGCGCTCTCGCCCATTGACGGAGTGGATCCCGAGGATCTGCGCATCGTCGAACTCGACCAACGGATTGAACGTGATGGCGTCACCGAGCTGGTGATCGCCACCAACCCCACCATGAGCGGAGAGGCCACGGCGCTCTTTCTGGCCGACCGCGTGCGCGACCGCATCAAGGTGACTCGCCTGGCGTCGGGCCTGCCGGTGGGTGCCGACCTGGAGCACGCCGACGAACTCACGCTCGGCCGCGCCTATCTGGGCCGCCGCGAGATCTAGAAGAGTGGGCAGTACTGGGATTGAACCAGTGACCTCCCGCGTGTGAGGCGGGCGCTCTCCCGCTGAGCTAACTGCCCGGGGTCCGGCAGGGTACCAGCCGAAACCCCCCGTGCGGAATGGTCGCCGGGTGGGTCGCGCGCATGCTGGAGCGGGTGAATGAGGACACCGAGCTTGTGGCCTTCGACCCGGAACACCCGGTCACGGCGTGGTGCCGCGTGCTGATCGAGGGCCTCGCCCACGGATTGCCCGCGCGCACACCAGTGCAGCCGGCGGGCCGGGCGCCGCGATTCTTCGCGCCGCAGCGACCGGTACCCTCCTTGCCATTCCGCCCCCCCATACAACGAACCCCGACGAGGAGGGCGCAGGTCATGGCTGAGAGGACACCCAACCGCACGACACGGTTCTGGGACGATTTCAAGGCGTTCGCGTTTTCGGACAGCCTCATCAAGGTTGCCGTGGCATTCATGCTGGGCGCTGCAGGCGCCGTGCTCATCAAGTCACTTGTCGATTCATTCATCACGCCGCTCATCGCGGCCCTCTTCGGTCAATCCGACTTCTCCACCCTCACGTTCACCATCAATGGGTCGGTGTTCACGTACGGCAGCTTCATCAATGCACTCATTGCGTTCGTGCTCATCGCGCTCGTGCTCTTCATCGTGGTGAAGGTCATCGTGCGCGTGATGGGTGAGAAGGCCGAGAAGCGCTCATGCGACCACTGCCTGGAAGACGTCTCCATCGCAGCAACCCGTTGCCCCCACTGCACGGGAGACCTCACGCCAGAGACGGCCTGACCTGACTACGCCTTCGGGTGAAAGGTCACTGTCATCGGGTGAGACAGGGCATTGAGGATGGGCTGCACCATTCGGGGACCGGGTGCCGTGTAGCGAACCCCTGCCACCGGCGTCTGGCCCGGGCCACCCGGGTTGTAGAAGGGGTGGTAGCCATTGCCTATTGCCGGGATGCGCACAAAGCGCACCCGGCTCGCGGCGCGGATATCGCCGTCAAGGATGATGTCGATCTGGTTGTCGTGATCCTCGGCGTAGCAGGCGTCGTAGGAATCCAGCTTGTGGCCGAGGTCGGCAAGGCCCACCACCTTGAGCGGGTATCCGTCAATGCGATAGGTCTTGCCCGGGTCCACGAGCGCGATGGGACGCCCGGAACGCGAAACGGCGATGACCTGGAAGAAGTTGCGGTAGTCGGTGGGGTACAGGCTGCGAATGCCATCGGGGGAGAAGCCACCGGTCGTCAGCACCCGCACCCGGAACTTGGCGCTCGACCCGTAAAGGCTCACACCATCGTTCGGCAGTGGTGACCGCCAGAAGATCGGTGCCTGCTCGCCCGCCGTGGACATTCGCGAGATCTTCCCGCCCGTCAGATGCGGGCCGGTCCACTGGGTGGGGTCGGTCGGCTGGTTGTCATAGGGTGAGGTTGACTTGGTTGCCGACATCCCCACGGCGCTTACGAGACGCCCGCGAAGGCCGATCAACTGCATCGGCGTCGGATCACTGACCACCTCAACCTTCGTGACAAAGCGTCCGTTCGCATCGGTGGACGGAAGATTGTTTCCGAACGCACCGAAGAGCACCACTGTCGAGCGCTCGTTGTACTCGTAGTTCGGATTCACTGCGGCATCCACCGGAGTGACGACAGATCCGTCGTTCAACGTGACCCGGAAATCGGTGGGGTCAACCGTGCTCGGGCGCACCGGCCACGAGAACTCCACCGGAAGGCCGGCGCCGTAATAGACGGGCAGCCCGCTGGCCGCGGCCTGCGAGGGGGTGGCCGCGGACGTGAGCGCACGCTGCGGCGGAGTCGAGGTTGACGCGCACGTGAGCCCCACGTTGAACGCACCGTCCACCGCCTGCACCGCAGCCTGTGCGACGCCCGGGTCGGTTGAGCCCGCATCGTTCACCCCGATGATGTTCACAAAACCCAGCCCGGCCGCGAGCATGCTCGGCTTCTTCGCCCACATGTCCGCGTTGATGATCACGTCCTTGCGCAGCGACTGGTACATCGGATTCGTCGGCTGCCCATTCGCGGCAACCACGCCGCTGGCCACAAGAGCTGCGCTCCCACAGAGACCGGCAACGGCCAGACGGGTGATATTGCGGGGCATGGAGGATCTCCTGACTCGGGGGTTTCGCACCCAACGGCGGGGATGCCGCGTAGCCGCGTCAATACTGCGGGGGCACGTTTCATGGTACCCGTACTCGGCGCGGCACCCGATACGCAGGGCGCGCGACCGACCAGACTC